>NZ_JAPZSS010000041.1:0-12622 GCF_027532015.1 Microcystis sp. LE19-131.1A
AACTTCCATCTTCAGTTGAACCCGGGGATGAGGATGATGAAATCTTTCATAATACAGTGAGTTCTTTTCTTCTTCCGTGAATTCTAGGTTAATCATGTTTTTAATGAGTGCTTTGCTTCTAATTATGACTCTTAAACTATACTATTGTCCTTGAGTAAAAAATGCAAGTTGCAGCCGTGCAAAGTATACCTTGAACAACTCACCTACCTCCTATTCCTGAAAATGGCTGATGAATACACCAAACCGCCCTATAATCGTAAAATCGGCATCCCCTTTGAATACGACTGGCAAAGTCTGCGCAGCAAACGAGGGGCCGACCTCGAAGCTCATTACCTCGGCATATTACGCGAATTAGGGCAAAAAAAAGGCTTATTAGGGCAAATCTTCACCAAAGCTCAAAACAAAATCCAAGACCCTGCCAAACTGCTCAAAATCATCACCATGATAGATGAAGAAAACTGGGTGATGATGGAAACGGATGTCAAAGGCGACATATACGAAGGACTTCTAGAAAAAAACGCCGAAGACACCAAAAGCGGCGCCGGCCAATACTTCACCCCCCGGCCCTTGATTTGGGCCATGGTAGAATGCTTGCGTCCCCAACCCATGGCAACTATTGCTGACCCTGCCTGTGGAACCGGCGGCTTTTTTCTGGCAGCCTATAACTTTTTGGTCAAAAATCATCCCTTAGACCGAGAACAGAAAGAATTTCTCAAAAAAAGCACCTTTCACGGTAATGAAATCGTCGCCAATACAAGACGCCTGGCATTGATGAATATGTTTCTGCATAATATCGGCGATATTAACGATGAGCAATGCTTTATCGCCTCCACCGATGCTCTGATTGCTCCTTCTCCCCTTAGCGTCGATTATGTCCTTGCTAATCCCCCTTTCGGCAAAAAAAGCAGCCTAACTTTTACCAATGAAGACGGGGAACAGGACAGAGAAGACTTAACCTATAATCGTCAGGATTTTTGGGCAACCACTTCTAATAAACAACTCAACTTCGTCCAGCATATTCGTTCCATGCTCAAAAGCACAGGACAAGCTGCCGTGGTTGTCCCCGATAACGTCCTTTTCGAGGGTGGCGCCGGGGAAACCGTCCGCAAACAACTATTATCAACCACCGACCTGCATACTATCCTCAGATTACCCACCGGCGTATTTTATAAACAGGGAGTGAAAGCCAACGTCATCTTTTTTGATAATAAACCCGCCGCTAAAGACCCTTGGACAAAAGCTATCTGGTTTTATGACTTCCGCACCAATATTCACTTTACCCTCAAGAAAAACCCCTTAAAACCCGCCGATTTACAGGACTTCATCACCTGTTATCATCCCCAAAATCGTCATCAACGCAGCGAAACCTATTCAGAACAGAATCCCGAAGGACGTTGGCGAAAATTCACCTATGATGAGATTATCGCCAGGGATAAAACCAGCCTCGATATATTTTGGCTCAAAGATAAAAGTTTAACCGACCTTGACAACCTGCCTGACCCCGATGTGCTGGCTTTGGAGATTATGGAAAACCTCGAAGCTGGACTAGAAAGCTTTCGGACAATTGTGGACAGTTTAGAAGTCACCGAGACTTAATGCTTCCAACTTCCATGGGGGAAGGTGAGAAATTCTCGATTAATACACTTGTTCGCACCATTAATTCTATCAAAAACCGCCCGCACTTTTTCCCTAATTGCCATGGTTTTCGATCCTAACTTTTATCCCTACCCTTCCCAACGTCGTTTAATTTTTTCCCCTCGCGCTGCCGTCACTACCAGTCAATCCCTAGCCCCCGATGTGTTAAACATTTTCAAGAATAATACTTAGGTAAATTTTTCGGATCAATAATTTATTTTACCATTTTTTCTAGCCAAGTTTGTAAGGCATTTTCGAGGTTAATTTGATTGGGTAAAAATCCTTGTATTGGCTGTTCTATAGGTTTATCTGTGATTATGGCAATAGAACCAAAATCGCTGATAAGTCGGCAAAGTTGAATAAAAGAATCCCTCGGATCATCACCATAAAAAATTAGGGCAAGATTTGGGTTTTCGGTCTTGAGACACCACTCTAAATGATAGACATCATTAATCGGAGAAATTAATTTTGTCAAGATACGATTACCAAGACCTTTCGCAAGGCGATCGAGGTTAGTCTCTTGGTTTATTGTTTTAATATCAATAGTGCGAACATTGGGGTTATTTGTTTTAATTTTTTCGAGAATATAGTCTAAGTGTTGCGATTGTAGTTCTTCAGGAATGTTGTTTTCAGTTTGACCGTGCCACGCTTTATAAAATTCGGTATAGGTCATCTGTTGAACACATTGGCAGCAAACTCTATAGGATTCTTCAAAAGTTGTTCTATCATAACTGCTATAAGCTTCGGTCAAATATTTTTTTAGTGACTTGATTATTAGACATAGTACATCGTTTTTAGACATACTTTCATAGTCAATTTCAATTGGATTTGGAATTCGATCAAAATAATCTGGATAACTACCTTTAATTATAGATGCTAAAGCCTCGGAATAATAGTCTATGCTAATATTACTTGTATATGTTTCGATTAATTCTGAAATTTTCACATATTGTACTTCAAGCTCTGTGTCTTCACCTTCCCTGTCTAATTCAAAAAGATATTCCTTGTCTGAATTTTTTAGCTTATTTAATAAAGATTTTTTGTCTTGACTATCAAATATCTTACTATGTTCTAATTTATTGAAAATATTTTCTTCATACCAAATACTCCAGCGAGCGATATTGTCCAAAAAATACCAATTTTTTAAAATCTCATAGATTATTATTTCTTTGTTTTTAGAAAATTCTGGTTCAGTCATAAGAAAGGGGAAAAAGTTATCAAAAATTAATGGATTAGTAATAGCTAATCTTTCTATAAAGTCCACGGTTTCCTTATGTTCTAGAAAAAAAAGATAATCTTTTTTTTGATAGTTTGCTTTATGAATAATATCCCACAGTTTTTGATTGAGTTTTTTTAACAATATCGATATTAGCTCTGGAGTTTCTGAAATAGTTTTTCCTGTTTGCGGCTGCTCCGATAAACTCCATAGCACATATGAACGATAAAGATCATCTAGTTCTTCATCTATCAATAGATGAAGACCAATTGATATCCCTAATTGATTGCTACTGTCATAATTCAATAGAAAACCAACTAAAGGAGCCAGATTTTCTGCTTTATTCAGTTTGCAGTTCTTCTCGATAATCAAGCAATAGTTTGTTAAAGTGGCAATAAATTTATCTTTTTCAAACTCATCCAATAAGTCTAAGAGCGTCCATGAATCCATCCAATAAAGATAACGATATATTTCCCCCGTATTTATATCAATTTCACCTAAAGTTATTTGAATAGCCTTGGTGAGAATTTTATCATAATTGCAATATTGTTTGAATTCACCTAAAAACTTTATCAGAATTTCAAAAGAAACACACCAGTAAAAATTACAAAACCCACAACCATCATTAAAATTAAACAACTCCTCCATTAATTTATTTTTTTCAGCTATTATCTGATCACTTTGCTGTCCTAACCATAATAAAATAACTTCTGTCCATTGATTTTCAAAAACTCTATAGACTCCTTGTTCTGGATTTTTAGGAATATGATTCAAGAAAAATTGATAATCATCAATAACCAAAGCGGCAAAATATTCTTGAAAACTGGGATGAAAGAAAGCATAAACTTCTTCCTCTGGATTTTCTTCAGCAACCCCAACGATGTTTAACCAACCTATATCTAAAGCTAATTTTAATTTACCTAAAGGTTGATCGATTTCACCCAAATATTTAACTACTTGCTCACGACTTAAGCGGAAACGATTTGATGGTTGATTAATTGCTGCCTTTGCCAATTCTCCCAAGGCACGATTTAACTCTTTTTGCTGTGACGATGTAGTGGGAAAATATTCAGATTTCCATTCGTATAGAGTTTCCACAAACCATTTATATAAACCCGCTTTCGTTTCGGGTAAAGTACCCTCTCGTCTTTGCCAAGCGTAACAAAGTAAAGTTAATTGGAGAGGATTTTTAATTAAATCTCGAATAGGTTCTTTTCCCGATTTATTTAACTCACCTTGAAGCAGTAAAGAACGCTTATGATCATTGATAAAAAACCGACCAATGAAATCCTTAACTTGTTCCTCATCAAAATATAAATTCCGATAAACATCGAAATTATCGAGATAATTCTTACCATTATCCCACACATTCAACCGACAGGTTAACAGGATTCTTGCTGCAGCGAGCCAACTTTGCTCAATCTGGTTACGAATCCAGAATAATGGGTTATTAATCCCCATCTCATCGAGTCCGTCTAGTAATAACCAAACTCTCTCGGTATTGAAAATATCTACTAATGCTCGTTTTGATTCTGGTTTAACCTCAAAGGTTTTTAAAGCTACTTTTAGCCATTTGTCAAGTAAATAATTCTCTAAATTATCTCCTGGCAAATCTGCGAGAGAAACCCAAATAATTCTATCTTCTGGATGTGTTTGTGAAACGCGATCAACTATCTGCTGTAGTAGGGTAGTTTTTCCCGCACCGGGTTCACCGATAATTGCGATCCGTTTTCCCGCACTTTTAGGACTCTTTCCCTCTTCGATTACCTCACAGAAAAACTGATCATTTTCAAATCTGCGGGTGGTTTCTTCTTGGAAATCGTACAATCTCGATCCTTTTTCCGCTTCCCTATCCTTAACTCTAGGTTTTTTTATCCGTTCTATTAATCCCAAAGGAACATACATTTTATCTCGCTCTAAATTAATATCATCCCCTACGGTTAAAGGATTTGAGGTCATGCGTTTAATTTGTTCTGCGAGCATTTTTGTAAAGACTTCATGGAGAATAGTTTGCTGCTGCGCTTCTTCCAAAACTGGTTCTGATGACTGTAAATGACTAGAATCCACTACATCATCTAGTTTTAATCCTAAAAGTTCGACTATTCCCTTCGCAGTAGCTATTTCGATAGGTTTGCCGTTAAAAAATCGCTCTACGGTACTTCTACTTGTAGTAACTTTCTCAGCAATACGCTCATAAGTTAACTTTTTGCCTTCTTTTCTTGTTTGCGCTTCTCTGAGTCGAATTTTGCCTTGATTGGTTGCAGAAATACCCTTTGTTGCCAGTTTAGCTTTAGTCATAGCGATCGCATTGAGGCTATTCATTCTTTAGCTTTCCCATCAGGTTAACATTTATCAATATAGCCAGATCAATTTTTATCCACAAGCTCAGATTACCTCACTTCACCTCACTTAATTTTGAGGTGATCTGCTCTCGAAATTTGATTTTAATGCCGATATTATCGCAATATAAACTTTGAATGAGTAAATATATGGCTCTTAATCAGAATGTCTCACCCAAGACCAATAAAGCGACGAATCTAATTCCCTCCCAATCTCAAAAACGGTTAACTCCCTATGCTTGGGTAACTCGTGTAGCGCAACTGATGGCCAAAGAAAAAAACTGTCATTATGGGAATTGGTTGCCGACAAATTATCATATTTCTTTGCTTCCCAGCGACTTCGATAGCAGCGATCATGACAAAATGGTTATACAAAGATCGATCGAATTACAAAATCTGGGTTTTAGCGTTAATGTGGAGAATGCTAACTCCTTTAAAGTGAAAGGAAAAACCTATTCTATCTGTATTGCTGGTCGTCCTGATATCGTCGCAATTAAGGATAATTGGGTAGTGGTGGAGGACTGCAAAAGTGGACGGGAAAAAACCTCCCATCTTTACCAAATCCTCCTCTATATGCTTCTACTCCCCCACGCACCGGAAACAAAATCCCTCTGCAAGGGTCAAATTCCCCACGGACGTTTGATTTATCCCGATCGAATTATCGATATACCTAATCAACGGATCGATCGAGATTTTATCACTCATTTTCAGCAAGTTCTCTCCTCTTTTACCTGTCCCGATTTTCCCCCTCGGCAACCTCACCCCTCGGAATGTCGTTATTGTCGTTTACCCGAAAAAAACTGTAGTTTTAAACGAGTAAGTTATGCCAATTCTCGCGGGTGAAAATTACACATCGAATGATCAATTTAAGTCCCTCTTTTTAAGGGGGATTTAGGGGGATGAAACTTTTGTCGTCAGTTTTCTCCCTTGGGATAATGGCACTTTTGATGGGCGCACCTATGCCCCCCAAGTCCCCCGATAAATGGCGGTAAACATGGTTGACCATCATTTCAATCCTCAAACCGCCCTTGATGCCCCTAGATGGCGATTTTTACGGAGAAATAGCGTACTTTTAGAAAGGGGTGCAGCCCCCGAATTATTCCCAGTATTAACCGCCAGAGTCCATCAGGTAGCGATCGCAGATTCCTCCCATTTTGGCAAGGGTCAAATTATCCGGCAAATTGCGAACCTCGGTCCGATGGGTTAGCTTTGGGGTACTAAACTAAAAAAAAGCTCGTGTTAAACACGAGCTAAATTAACTAACTTCAAGGACTAATTAGCCACCGACCTTAACTACTGGTTTAAAACTGGGAACAACCAGTTCACTATCCTGTTTAGTCAGCTTATTGTATAAGCGTTCCGTATTGGGGAAATTAGCAGCCGGTAGAGTTGGGAAACGACGATAGGGAACCGTATCTTCACCAAATAATTGTAGGTATTCCATGCTATTAACCATGGCACCAATAAAGGCCTTTAATCCCTGAGTTGCCAGAATTTGGTTATATTTCTGGATTTCCTTTTGATTCAAGGGAGCGCGACCTAAGAAGTGCTTGGTTCCCAATTCAATTACTTTCGTATTCGGATAGGGAGCATAGAATTCTTTCAGGTAAAGATCCGAACCACCTAAACCCTCGATAAACTCTTTCACCGTGATCTCAGCATTGCTTAATTTACTCTCTAAAGCGGTAAATTCGGCATTGATGATATAGGGTTCGAGATCCCGTTCAAAAATCTGACGATAGGCAGCGCGAACAGTATTTTGTACGGCAACTTTATCCAGATTAGTTAACAGTTTAAAGATCTTAGTTTGTTCCCGTTGAACCGTGACACCTTGACCGACACGGGATTGAATATCCGGTTCAGTGCGAATCGAGACCGAAGGTGTACCCAATTCAATAAAGCGCGGGGTTTCCTCTTTATCAACTCTTTGGCCGATATCTTCGCGGAGATTACCCAAACGCACCATCCGTAACTGCATCCCTTGGGGAGTTAGATAGCGCTCGTAGGGAACCGTATCTTCGCCAAAAGCTTCCGTATATTCAGGACTGTCGATAATGGCATCGATTAAAGCATAGAAGCCTTTTTTCGAGCAAAGATCGAAGTATTGATTCATTTCCTGACGACCGTAGGTGGGACGACCGAGCAGACGACGGTGAATATATTCGATCGCTTTCACCACATAGAGAGGAGTCCAGTAGATTTTCCGGAAAGCCTCGGATTTAGCTAGGGTTTTGATAAACTCGCGCAGAGTAATATCGCCATTTTCTAACTTAATCTCGGCCACGGATAAACGCTGACCTTCGTAGGGCATTCGACCGAAAACCTGACGATAAGCCGCTAAAATCACTCTTTGGGTGGAACTTTCGCCAAATTTAACGCTTACCCCATTGCTAGAACCGGGTAACTCGTTATTGAGACGGAAAACTTTCGGTCCTAAAGTACCGGGGAATTCACCTCGGGCGCCGGGGTTGCTATTTTGGTTATTAGTCGCCGGTCCGCGGTGGATGAGGATACGTTTGCTATCTTTACCGAAGGGAGCGGGACTAGAACTAGGTTCGCGGGTTTCTTTCGGGAAAATTGCCCCAAATTGGATTTCTAGGGGATCATTTCCGGAACCGTAAACGTGCTGATCCGGTAAGGGGCGATCGTATTTAGCAAAGGTGGTGATAAATTGGGGAACTTTGCGGAAAGGTGCGCTGTAGTTAAACAGGTCGATCTGCATCCCCCAGTTACGACATTCCTGTGCTTCTGCACCCAAACCCCGGAGATAGGGAACGGTTTCTTCGCCGAAATAGTCGGAATACTCCTGAGAATCGACTAAAGCATCGATTAACGCCCCTAAACCGCCGCTAGAGACGATCGAGAAGTATTTCTGCACTTCTTCCCGGGAGGAAGGACCGCGACCGAGGAAATGACGGAAAGCCAATTCTAGAGCGCGACTATTGATAAAAGGTTCAAAGAACTGTTTACGATAGAGAGGCGATTTACCGAGACGACGGACGAATTCTTTCATCGAGATGTCGCCGTTTTTCACCTTCGATTCTAGGTCAGAAATGGACTGACTATAGGCGCGGGTGATGTCCCGTTCAAAAATTTGTCTGTAGGCGGCCTTGATAATCGAAGATTTTTCCGACTCCGATAAACCGGTTTTCATGACAAACTTTTGTCGTTTTTCGGCGCCATTGTAGTAGCTTTGGGGAAGACTTAAACCCTGTTGGTCACTACTGGGACGCTGACGCAGTTTATTAGAGGGGGTGGGGGCTTTTAATTCCCCCAGTAGGATATTGAAATAGTCACTGATTAAAGTGGCCGCATCCTTGTCTCTTTGGAAATACTCGATCGAAGCGGCCCGCATTTCCTGTAGGGCCACGATGGTGGCATCAATAGAACAGGCATTTTCGAGAACTTCCCTTAAACCGCGGGTATTAACGATCAGGATACTGGTATCACCGGCCACGATCGCGTATGTAATATAACGCAGGAACCAGGATAAATCCCGGAGGGACTTCTGCATATTGCTCGGACCGTAACGAGAGACGTTAATCGGTCGGAATCCGGGGGGAATCGGGCCGCTAGAGGCGAAAATCCCTTTTAAACCACCAAGGAAACCACCACCGCCACCAGACCCGCTTTCAGCGTAGGTAACGGTTCCTAATTTCATCCCTTCCTGGACGTTGATCATTTTACCCGCACCCACCAGGGCCAATTCTTCCACGGGGGGTTTTTCTAGGTAGGCCATGGGGGAACCACCGGTAAAAATCCGGTTAGCTGCCCGCGAGACGATCAAATCGGAGTTCCGGGTGAGCGTTTGGGCAATATCTAAACGCTTGCTCCCCGATTGGAAGTAGGCGATTAGTTCGTTGAGTTCGGGTTTATCGAGAAAGCGGTCTTGTTGTTCTGCTTGGGTAATGGCAGATACCGGGACGGTTTGATAGAGTTGGGGACGCGCTAAGGAGCTGCCACCGCTTGCCTTAAGACTCATTGGATTTTAACTATCTCCCTTGACGATGTGCTGAGTTCTCCAATCGTGGAGGCGATCGGTCTTAAAACCAGATGTTTAAACATTTAATCAGCATCTAGATTAAAACTTTTTGCGCTTCCTGAGATAGTTTATTAAGAATTATATAGATTTTTTTCGCTCAAGTTGCCGATTGGTCTATTCTGACACCCCACTGGTATGGGAGGCTAACCAGTCTAAATAGGTCTGAGAACCCGCCACAATCGGTAAAGCGATGATTTCTGGGACGGCATAGGTATGAAGTTCCTGTATCTTCGCCGATAACTGCTCAAACTGCTTTAAATCGGTTTTAATCACTAATTGCCATTCGCGCTCGTTTTCAATCTGTCCCTGCCAACGATAAATGGAACGCATCGGGTAAATACTGACACAAGCGGCCAGGCGCTCGTTAAGTAAGGCGATCGCTAGGTGTTCCGCTTCCATTTCGCTGGCCGTTGTCACCAGCACCACTCCAAAACTGGTTAATCTTTCGGTCATACTAAATCCGTTGAGTATAGGCTACATATCAGGATAGGCAAAAGGCAACAGGCAACAGGCAATAGGAGGAATAGATAATCAGTCTTTAATAACCAGATTTTAGTAGGATAACCGATAACTGATAACTGATCACTGATCACTGATAACTGATCACTGATCACTGAATTTAGGCGATCGCTTTTTCTAAAGCGGCCAGATCGGGAATACAGAGAGATTCCTGCTCTCGTTGAATCAGGCCTTTTTTCTCCAATTTAGTCAAGGATCGGGTCACGGTTTCCCGGGCCAGTCCACTAATACCACTCAATTCCCGGTGAGGTAAATTAGGAATTATCGCACCCTGACCGCTTTTTTCTCCTTGACCTTCGGCTAAAAAGAGTAAAGTATCGGCGACTCTGGAGAGACTATCGGCCTCGCGCAAACGTAAACGCTGGTTAACTTGACGCAAACGCTTGGCCATTAACTGAGAAAGACGAATTCCCGCTAAAGGCTCCGATTTGAGCAGATTAACAAAATCTTGGGCGGGAATACTGCTAATTGTGGCCGTGGTTAAGGTGATAGCATCGGTGGAGCGGGTAGATTCTTCTAAAGCGGCCATTTCTCCGACTATTTCCCCTTTACCGAGGATATTTAAGGTGACTTCTTTGCCATCCATATTGTAAGTACGAATTTTCACCCAACCATCCAGAATAAAGTAAACTGACCCCCCCCAATCATTTTCTAATAAAATCGCCCGATTAGGGGGATGAGTGCGGGTGACAACATGAGAAGTAACTTTATCGATGGTTTCAGGGGGTAAACCGACCAATAAGGTGGCTGTATCCAATAATTTTTGAATCTCTGCCGATTTTTCGGCAGGATAGCGTTTTTCTTCCATAGTTTAATATTTAAATTTTGTTCGTTTCAAGTGAGTGATTCTACAATAGACAGTTGTGGGTATTTTTATTTATCTAGTGACCGATAAACAGGATTTTTCCTCTCTACTGACCGAGATCGATCGGATTCTTGCCAAGGTGATTTCATCTCTAGTTAACCCGCAAGAAGTTACTTCCGAGACAATTATCGCCACTCGTCAACATTTAGAATCGGCCAAAGCGCTTCTTTTTCCTTTATTATCCCCCGATCGAACCCCTGAAGTTGTCCGTTGGTCTCTGGGAATGGAGGTACAACCACCAGGGGTGAAAATCGTCTTTTTTCGGGAAAGCCAAGGATTGATCGATTTTTATCCTCTTTCTTGGAGTCTAGCAACGGGAACGAGCGATCTCTTACCCTGCTCTCAGGTGGAAGAATATCTAATTAGCTGGCTATCTAATCGGGATTTTAGCACCGATTCTTGGCTGTGGGAAGCCCTAGAGCGATTAGAAGCTATTATTATTACCGATGACGGGGAAACCCCCACGGATGACCTAAAAAAAGCCCTTCTCACAGCGCAACTAATACCCCCCGATCGCCTCTCTAGTCTGGAAACAGCGATCGCTACTGCTCTGGCCTATATTCCCACTAGCGACCAACCCCAACCCCAAACCCTACTGGTGATCGAAGGTAAACGAGAGACTACCACTTTAGCGCTGCTGGAAGTACCACGGCAAACTTGCTCTTTATCCCGTCAAGCGATCGCTCTAAGCCATTTTAACTACGGGGAAAACACCTATGAACAGGCCATACTCTCTCAGTTAATTTATCCTCTCTGGCGTTCTTTTTTACCCCTTTCGCTCTCCGATCTCACCGATACTAATCCCTTAAAAAAATCTTTACTGGCAGCCGCTAGATTAACTAAATTAATCCTGCAAGAAGAAAGCGAATTTACCTCCTCTCTAGCTGGTCATACTTGGACGGTCAGTCGCCTGGATTTAAATAAGAAGGTCATTATGCCATATCTAGATAATTTAAGACAAAAAGTTAATGATTTGTTAGAAAAACAGCAAAAAAGTCTTAAAGATATCGATCAAATAATTTTTAGCGGTAATTTTTTCTTAACCATTTGGCCCTATTTTCTAACAGAAATTCAGCAAGAATTTGCTGGCTGCCATCTAGAGGCACCCAGTCAGGAAAACTTCTCACCAGCAATCTTGGGTTTAGGTCGTCTCTGTTTATTTTCGGCTCTTAGAGGTGAGAAGGTCAATAATGCTTAAAAAATCGACCTCAGCCTCATTTAAAAGTCAGAATTTAGGGGTGAATAGAATTTTTAGGGTAATTGGGTCGAATACTCAACAAAGGCGCTGGTGATTCGGTAGCAGTGATGGTGGTTTAATGCTTTGCCAGTTGGGTATTATAAGCTAAGACGCATTTTAACCGCCTATCCTTAGATTAGCAACAATCTCCCCCAATCCCTTTACTATTGCCCCTTGTCTCATCTCAACAAGCAGTTTAAATACACGGACAGCTTATTATTCATAGCAGATAACCAATCATGGCTCTTCTAGGTTCTGTGTGAGCATGGTATATAATAGTAAAACAGAACAGGAGGTGGGTTATGTGGATAAATTTTGATCAACTCCTCGATTTACCAAATGTAACAGTGGTCAATTATCAAAAAATTGCTCAGACAATTTTCCTAAAGCTCGCTCTTTTAAATGAAACAATTGAATGTCCGAATTGCCATCAAACCTTGGGCAGAATCAATCAGACAGAGTATAATCTAGTCAGAGATTTGTCAATATTAGGCAATCCGGTATATTTAGAAGTACCACGCCGCCAGTTTCATTGTCAAAAGTGCCAAAAGTATATCAGCGAAAGACTGAGTTTTATGAGATTAAGACAGCATCATACAATTCGCTATGAATCGATGATTTATGAGAGAGTAAAAAATTGTAGCATCGAAGAAATAAGTCGAGAAGAAGGGTTAGGATGGTCAGAAGTTGAGTTAATATTTAATCACTGTGCTAAAGAACTAGAAAAGGAAGAGTGGGAAGCACCAGAACGAATAAGCTTGGATGAATT
>NZ_JAPZSS010000298.1:0-4312 GCF_027532015.1 Microcystis sp. LE19-131.1A
GATTTATTGATAGGAGATTCTACAAAAGCCAGAGAGAAATTAGGTTGGCAGCCGTCGGTGACGTTCGAGGGACTGGTAAAATTAATGGTAGATGCGGATTTAGCGGCTTTGGGGATTAATCTTAATAACGGTGGTGATAGCGGACAGTTATTAAAAGATTTGGCTTATCTTCGCAATCGTTCCTTAATTGCCGTCGATTAACAAAGTCGGGTGGGTTAGGGAAGGGCAACCCACCCCCGTCTTGATCCATGGCCATTTTTACCTGACTTTTAGGAGTAAATCGGGTCTTTTTCCAGCAAACCTAGCAATTTTTGCATTTTAATCCAAGCCCTTCTCATTTGCCAGAATTTACTTTTTTCCATGGCGGCTATTTTACTCTCAGCTTTTTGTAATTCCTCGTCTCTTTCTCGATAATCTAATTGGTTTTTTTGCAAGTCTTGTTGCAATTCTTGTTCATGAATTTCTAATTGTTTAATTCGTTCTCTAGCCTGTTCCAACTGAGCGAATATATCAACTTTTAATGTGACTAAAGCAGCAAAAATGGCTTGGATATTTTGGGAGTAAAGTTGGGGATGATTATAAAAAAGTTGGGTGTAGGAATAGATATAGTGTTCTGCGGTCATTGAGCGACTCATAGAATCAGCTTTTTGTCGATAGAAAAATAACACTTCTGGGATACGATAGACTTCTCGACCTAATTCGATCAGCGATAGCCAGAAATCGTGATCTTCCCAACCATAAATTAAATTGCTATTATATCCCCCCACAGTTTCCCAATCGGATTTCCGAAACAAACCGGAGCAAAATATCATATTATCTACTAATATATCGGGAAATTTATACTCAGGCAGCGGCCAAGTTCCTTGTCTATCCCCAAAATACTCCGCTTCGCAATAAACTATACCTAATTGCTGATTACTTTCTAGCAAAGTAACCGCTTTTTCTAGATAGGAATCGGCAATTTTATCATCGGCATCGAGAGGAAGAATATAAGTTCCTTGCGCTTGGGCAATTCCTAGATTTCTGGCTGCGGCAACCCCTTGATTTTCTGTGCGGATGATCCTAGTTTTTGGCTGTTGATAATTTTGTAAAACCTCGATGGTTTCTGGTTCTGTGGATCCATCATCAATGACAAGGATTTCAAAACTTTGGTATGTTTGCACTAAAACAGATGCGATCGCATCATCAAGATAGCGACCTTGATTATAGCAAGGAATAATCACGGAAACTTGAGGAGCATGACTCATTGGGGGCAATTCTCTCCTACTCGAGCAAAAACTAGGTTATCAATAGCTTATCCTAAAAGTTCCCCTTTATCGTTTTTCTAAGTAAAGAAAGTGTTGATATCCCCACTAGCAATTTCGGGATAGTAGGACATATTATAGATAAACTCTTAAATTATTGCGATTGCTGGACAAAATCACCCAATTGGGTGATCCCCGTGAGGGAAGCATCTCTTTTTAATAAAGGATAAGTTATTCAATAATCAGATTGTAATTATAAATGATCTTTAATCATGGAAGCTCATCAACAAAAACAACTCCGCACTTTCCTCTTGGAAAAATTAGCAATTTCCCCCCGTTCCCTCGATATGGCTGTGCGTCTCTGTGAAGCATCGGTGGGTTCTTTGCCGATGGTTTTATGGCAGTACGGTTTAATTGATTTGTCGCAATTGAATCAAGTTTTTGACTGGATGGAAACGGTATAATCGAGATCGATCTGGTCTAAAATACTAATTTATCGACTCGATCGCCGTTTTGCTTGTCATGATAGTAAGATAGGAAGGGACTTAATTAATCTGGCATAGGTTCTTGAGTTAGACATCGACTATATGGAACTCTTTGAGGGCTGGATAAAAGTTGAGATTTTCGTGACTGGGACGACTGAGTTTAATCAGGGCAAAACGTTGGAATGGTTGCAATTTTTGCCATTGTTCTAAACTAATTTCAATCTGTAATTCTCTAGCTTTTTCTCGGACTGTATCAGGAATCTGGCTATCATCTAGCCAAGGAGGATGGGGATCTATTGCTAGTTCTCCTGCGGGATTGCCAGTTTTTTCCGTGATTAATTTTTGTAGAAAATCTCGATAAATTGCAGCTTCTGCTGCCGTCGTACAAGCCATATTAACTAACACCATTCTTTCTGGTTGACTCAACTGCATCCAATGGGATAATTTTAATTTAACTCCACAGGTATCTAGTTTCATTCTCACGGCCATCGGTATGCAACGTAAGGAGTCAACAAATTCGGCTTCAAAGTCAAAAAAGGTGTTCATATTATTTCATTGATTTACTGAGGATAAATCTATAATACAGTGCTGGGGTATAATTGTTAGAAAAAATGTTATTTTGATTGAAGAAAATTGGCTCGATATTGATGACTCGATATGAGAATTTCTTCTAGTTCCTGCCATTTTTCTCCTGCAATATAGTCAATAATTTGATCAAGATTTTGACGATAATTTTTCAAGGATATCAATAAAGCTTGACGATTGTATTTAGCCATCATTAAACCTAATTCGGGATTGCCAGCACCGACGCGACTGGTATCGCGAAAACCAGAACTAGCTAAATTTTCTGCTAATTTGCGAATATTCGGGTCTTGTTCTTTCCCACAAGCTTGGATTAAACTGGTACTAATCATTACTGGCAGATGGGAAATCCATGCCACGGCTCGATCGTGTTCTTCGGGGGAAGAATAATAAATTTTACAGCCTAATTTTTCTACTATTTCGGTTAGGATTTGCACGGCAAAGTTAGGAGTAGATTCAAGGGGAGTAATCAGATATGGGGCATCGACAAATAAACCCAATTGTGCAGCATTAATTCCCTGTTCGGTTTTCCCAGCCATGGGATGACTACCGACAAAATTCGGCCATAATTGACTACAATTGTCCACAATTGCCCCTTTAACTGATCCCACATCGGTGACAATGGCTTCGGTTTTTAAATAGGGAGTTAATTTTTGCAAAGTTGGCACAATTAAATGTATGGGAGTACAAATAAAGATTAAATCGGCAGTGGCTAATAATTCTAAATTGATACTAGATTCATCTACCACTCCTTTTTGTACAGCGATATCACAAGTGGATGGTTGACGGGAAACTCCCAAAACCTTATAACCTTGTGCGCGGAAATCTAACCCCAAGGAACCACCAATTAAACCCAGTCCAATAATCCCAATATTCATTATTTTTACTCAAAGATAATTTCGTCTTCCAGTCGCCAAGCTGGATCAACAATGCACAGGAAAATTAAGGGTTCCTCTCCACAATTATGAATATATTGTTTAGCAAGAGGAGGTATATAAATGGCAGCACCGACAGTCACTAATTGCACTTCCTCATCGATGTGCATTTCTCCTTGTCCTTGCAGAATATAATAAACTTCCGCAGTTTTTAAAGCGTGGGGAGTAGAAGTTTCCCCCACATCTACCCGCGCGTGGGCTAAACTATAACGTAGATTTAACGGCTGTTTATCGGGATGCAATAACTCACGCAATCGGGTATGATCACCGGCGATGAATTCCTGACATTCGAGCAGTTTTCTGATTAACATAGTAAAATTAAACCTCGAAGATTGTTTTTATTTTATCATTGAGTGAAAAGCTACAGACTAATAGCCGTTATCATAGAAATATTCAGCATCGCCAGAATTAACGAATGACTTGGTTAGAACATAGTGTACAGGTAGAAGTGGACGCGCCGATCGATCTGGTTTGGGAACTCTGGTCAGATTTAGAACAAATGCCCCACTGGATGAAATGGATCGAATCGGTGAAAATTCTAGAGGAGGAGCCAGAGCTTTCCCGTTGGAAGTTAGCCAGTGGTGGTCTAGAATTTACTTGGTTGTCACGGATAATGAAAATTGTCCCCCACCAGATGATTCAATGGGAATCCGTGGACGGGTTGCCTAACCGCGGGGCGATTCGTTTTTATGACCGTCATGGTAAGAGTATTGTGCGACTGACAGCAGCCTATGCTATACCGGGTTGGTTAGGAAAATTGATGGATAATCTTTTCCTCGGTCGAGTGGTGGAATCAACCCTGCAAGCTGATCTAGAGCGTTTTCGCCTTTATGCGCTCAATATTGTCAATAATACGCCGCCAAGGTGAGCTAATCATCCGCAGTTAGGGAATTTATTTTTTGTCCGATGGCTCTAGTCAGTCACCGACTATACTTTGCACGGCTGCAACTTGCATTTTTTACTCAAGGACAATAGTATAGTTTAAGAGTCATAATTAGAAGCAAAGCACTCATTAAAAACATGATTAACCTAGAATTCACGGAAGAAGAAAAGAACTCACTGTATT
>NZ_JAPZSS010000320.1:0-2221 GCF_027532015.1 Microcystis sp. LE19-131.1A
AAATTTAAAGGCTGATTTGGTAAATTCGGCACTTCCTCCCTGATGTTTTTTCTTAAAGTTAGGATACTTAGTACGACCAGCAAAGAAATTAGTAAAAGCTGTTTGTAGGTGTCTTAACCCTTGTTGTAAAGGTACACAGCTTACTTCATTGAGAAAGTCTAATTCTTCTTGCTTTTTCCAATCGGTCAACATTGAAGAAGTTTGAGCGTAGCCTACTCTTTCTTGCTTTTCATACCAAGCTTGTGTTCTGACATGGAGAGCTTTATTGTAAACTAATCTTACACAGCCCAATGTGCGCCGCAATAGCGACTCTTGTTCTGGTGTGGGGTAAAATCGGTAAGAATAGGCTTTTTCCATATCTCGCATTCTAGCATATATCGTGTAAATGCGCTAATATTTAACAGGAAAGCCGTCGTAGAACGACGGGGTTTTAGACCCAAATTTTCGATGAATCATCCTTATTCTTGGATCGAGGACAGCTTAAAAACCCTCCATCGGGCCAATTGGTATCGAAGGGTCAAAACCATTCAAGGCCAGGGCGGAGCCGTTATAGAATTAGAGGGTCGATCGCTGATTAATTTTGCCAGTAATGATTATCTGGGATTAGCAGCCGATGAAAGAATGATCGCGGCAGCCATAGCAGCAACACAACGCTATGGAACTGGAAGCACCGGCTCGCGTCTATTAAGTGGACACCGAGATCTTCATCGAGACTTAGAATTAGCGATCGCATCCTTTAAAAATAGCGAAGACGCGATCGTTTTTAGTTCGGGATATTTAGCCAATTTGGGGACAATTACCTGTTTAGTGGGGCAGAAAGACCTGATTTTAGGAGATCAATACAATCACTCTAGCCTCAAAAATGGAGCCAAGTTAAGCGGTGCCACGGTGAAAGAATACCAGCACAATAGTCTCGAAGATTTAGAAAATCAGTTATTAGCCCACCGTCATCACTATCGTCATTGTTTACTGCTCACCGATACAGTGTTTAGTATGGATGGGGATATCTGTCCCCTAGCGGGAATTCTCGCTCTAGCCGAGATTTATAATTGCATGGTTTTGGTGGATGAGGCCCACGCTACCGGGGTTATGGGGGAAAATGGCACAGGTTGCGTGGAATATTGTGGTTGTCAAGGACGGGAATTAATTCAGATGGGAACCCTGAGTAAAGCTTTAGGCAGTTTAGGGGGATATGTGACTGGAAACGCCAAAATTATCGATTTTATCCGCAATCGCGCCGCCACCTGGATTTATACTACCGGTTTATCCCCCGCCGACACCGCCGCCGCTAGAATGGCTCTAGAGATTATTCATCTGGAGCCGGAACGTCGCCAACGCCTACACCAAAATGTTAATTTTGTCAAGAGTAACTTAAATAATTTTAATATATTGCCTTCGGAAGCGGCGATTTTATGTTTACCGGTAGCCAATCCGGGTCAAGCCCTAGAATTATCGCAAAAACTGCTAGAAAAAGGGATTTTTGCCCCCGCCATTCGTCCTCCTACCGTTCCCACCAGTCGTCTGCGGTTTACTGCTATGGCCACCCATAGCCTCGCCCATCTAGAGGTTCTTGTCCAGTCTATTGGCGAATCTTTCCCCACATAGAGAAAAAGTTTTTCGTGGGAAGTGGGGAACAACTAAGTTGAGCGGCGGTTAGCATCCTTGATCCCATCATCAAGCTCTCTAGCCTGGCCGCTCCAACGACTTGTTAGACTGGGCTTTCGCAATAAGTTTACGACTTCTCTGCCGCTTGCTGCTTCCTTTTTGCGTAGGTCTGCAAAGATTGCATCCAAGTCATAGTTGAAGGACTTGGCATACTCTTCACGGATTCGGTGGATCTCCTCGACAATTTCATCTGTCCACATGACTTAATCTCCCATCAGTTCGTTGGGTGTGCAAAGGATAGGCAATACCCAAATGGCTCAAGTTTGCGGCTTGCCGCTAAATATTCGCAGGCAACCTGCCAAATTAAAACTCCCTCTGTCAGATTAGCTACTAGAGAAGCTGCGATTGCCTGCTTACTAGGATAACGCGAATCATTGACGTAAATTAAAACATTTGTGTCAACAGCGTTCATGCAACATAAGTAGTCATGCAAAATTAATTACCCAAATAAAAAATTAAGAAGTATAATACATAAAAAAACGAAGCAGCAGGAAAATACAATGAGATTGATTAGAGACCTAAACCCCGAGAGCCAGAAAATGCTAGAGAGAATTTA
>NZ_JAPZSS010000293.1:0-6973 GCF_027532015.1 Microcystis sp. LE19-131.1A
GGCAGTGGTAATCGTTGCTCCGTTGGTGGGATTGGAGAGAGTTACCGTAAAGTTTTCGTTAGGTTCGACGGTGGTATCCCCTTGAACATTAACGGTAATCACTTTCGAGGTTTCTCCCGCCGCAAAACTGACGGTTCCTGAAGGTAAGACTCCCCCCACAAAATCAGTGGCATTAGCTGCACTGGTTCCTGAGCCTGTTACTGCCCAGTTGACGTTATTGGCCCCTGTGGTATTGACCGCACGAGTAACGGTAAAGGTAAAGGCTTTGCTACCACTATTCCCTTCCGTTTGGTTGGCATTGGTTGCCGCGATCGCCAAGGTGGGATTCGTGCTAGACCCCGCTAACTTCCATCCCATGTCTTTAAACAACCCCAAGGTTACAGGGCCAGGGTTAAGGATACTTTCCCCAAAACCAATAGAATAGGTCATGAGAGCGTTGGGAGTATTGTTAAATACTTCATCCAAGTGAGCGTAACTTGATCCACCACTCCAAGTGCTTGGGGCGTAGAGCTTGACTCGGTTTCCGCCATTAGCCGCATTGGCATTAGACCCATCAAAGAAAATGTTGTTACTGGTAAGCTGACTGCCCAAAGCAGTAGAAGGATTAGGAAATAGGGACGTATTCAACAAACTTTGTCCAGAACCATTTTCGGTAAAACGATCATAGATTCCTGGAAAACCAGTGCCGAATCCCCATGAGCCTACGCCAGATTGATTGTTCATCCAACCCAAGAAACCTAAACCATGACCTAGTTCATGCAGAACAACACTGACAAAACTAATTTGATTGGTGGGTACGTTGTTGTCTAACCCGTAATACCAGTTAAAGTTACTGTTGAACTCGGCTCCAATATCACTTGCTGTCGGATCTAAATCTTGTCCTGCCAAGGAATTTGCTAGTGCAACGGGATACCAGGTATTTGTTTGAGGGGCAGCTGAAAAATTCCCGAAGAAGCTCTCTGGCCCAGCCTGCCCCAGAATATTAGAACCTAAATTAGCAAAGGAAGCATTAACATTAATCGGCACAGAAGAATCCAGTAAACTCTCCCAAATATCTACAGCAAACTGAAAGGCCGTTTGCGCTGCTGGGGTAAATCCTGTGTAATTAACATTGATAACAGTATTGCTTGTAGGAAAATTAACTTGTCCCGTTGATGTCAGGAAATTGGTCGGTAATCCAACCCGAAAACGACTGGGATTGGGATCTAGAAAAAGAGAAGCTTTCGGCAAAAATCCCCCCACCTTGGAGGACGTTAGCATTTCCCCCAGAGCGCTACTTCCTGTCTTCGTCATACCCATATCGTGAAAAGGGTCGTCAACGCTTTCCCCAGTATTCTGTAATAGCTTCCCCTCTGTCTTCAATGGAGAGGGAAGGGTTTGGATAGCGGGAAAGTCCACTTGACCCGTAGCAGCAGGGGAAGCCGAAACCGTGGGGGCCTCAGAGGATACTGTAGATGGGGAGGGGTTAGAGTTCAGGACTGCTAAGGGAGAAGTTTCCTTCGATACAGTTAAATCGTCGGAACCTGTTAAATCAAAGGTGATTGGGGAGGCTCCATCAAAACTCAAAGAATCTGCTAGAGATGACATATCTGTACTAGATAAATTGGAACTTACTTATGTTGTCTTAATCACCAGGCACACCCCATTTTCCGAAAATTAATCGGTCAATTACTTGGGGGTGTTGGATTTTTTCTGTTTATGGTTAGGGAAAAGGACTAGCCCAACCTTTCTGCCTTAGGGCTAAATTTCTCATCTACTTATGATTATAAATAGACAAGTTTAACAAAAAAATAAATTTTTTCTTAAATTAATTTATCCAAGAGCCTGATTAGTCACCGCAATAAGAACAGTATTATTGAGAATTAAAAAACGTGAAAGTATTAAGCTGCCTGTGCATTTAAATTACTCCTTGAGGCACAGTTAAAATGCGTTGCGTAAATGCGTCTTAGCTTACCCGGTCAGGGTTTCTCAATCAACAGAGTAAATACTCAGACTATTTTTCAAAAACTGTGGCCTAATTATAGAAAGGATAATTAAGTGAATAAATCGGCTCTTATCGTTTCTGTGTGGAAGGGAGAAGAATAGAAATAATTTTCCAAAAAAATAGTCTTTAAAGCTTTGCCTAGCAAGACTTATTATAAAAATTATTAACACTAATAATATATCAGGTTTATCAGAGGCGATAAATGGGTAATATTTGGGGATAAAAAGTAATTTTTTGTTCAATAACTGGTAAAATTTTTTATAGTTTTTTAACTGATTTGCGAATTACATTTTTTAAATATAAATCAGTAATTTTATTTATTTTTCTATTAATTACCAGCCAAATATACACCTTTATCTTCTTACAATAAACCAGCCGCAACATTCAAATCAATACCTATTGCTTAAATCAAACCTTCTCCTCACTTCAGTCTGGTTTCTGCTGTTTGATTGCTTGTTGTCACCAACTGAAGAAATCTTACCTTTAGATGAGCCTACTTTTACCTCAATCTGCTTAACCGGAACCGTGGCTAAATTAATCTTTTTTTCCTAAGTTTCCTGGAAAGATTAAGGTAAAAATTAGCTCTATCCGCCCTTAGATTGGCTGATCATGGCTATTGGCCACCGATTCGGGGCTATCCTCGCCAATCCAAGCCCTGACTAACTCGTAGCAGAGACCGAGCAGAACCGGTCCGACGAACAAACCGATAATCCCGTAGGCGATCACTCCCCCGAACACCCCTAGCAGAATCACCACCATGGGAATGGGCAGGCCGCGCCCCATTAAGATCGGTTTGAGGAAATTATCCACCAAGGTGGCGGGAATCATCCAGAGGGTAAATAATAGGGCGATGGAATGGGGTAGTGTTACCCAAGCGTGAATGAGCGCCCCCAAGACAATCAAACCAGGGCCAATTTGGAGAATGCCCAAAATTAGGGTGAGGAAAGTTAATAAACCTGCCGCAGGGGTTCCCACCGTCACTAAACCGATGCCGATCAAAAGACTCTGGATAATAGCAACGCCAATAATACCGCGGCTAACATTGCGGACGGTGGAGGCGGTTAGACTGGCCAGCGCGATGCCTCGACCTGGGGCAATCTTTTCCGCTAACCGGTTCATTAGGTGAGTCAGATTTTTAGCCGAGAGGGTGAGGACCGCCGCAATCAGAATCGAGGCGATAAATTTCAGCACCGTCAGACCGGTACTGGTGGCTAGGGAAAGGGATATTTTGCCCAGTTCTTTTAATTGTGGCTCGAAGCGTTGAAGAAATTGACCAGTGTTATCTGATGCCTGCTGCCAGAGACTGGCAATCCTTTCGCCGATCAGCGGCCAGGTGGCTACATCGGTGGGGGGAGGGGGAATCAGCACCGCACCAGTATCGATATATTCGGCCATCGTTCGCAGATTACCGGCCAGAACCGCTGCAATGCCACTCACCGGACCGATAATAATCCCTAGACAAAGTAGGGTGAGGAGAACTGTGGCCAGTTTCGCCCGGCCAGCGAGTAACTTTTTTAACCAGAGAAAGAGCGGATACCAAGCGATCGCCAGAATTGCTCCCCAGAGGATCATGGTTAGGAAGGGACGCAGCAGGGTAAAACCAGCAAATAACAACAGGCCGAGAAAAAACAGCCGGATGACGAGATCGATAATTTTAGCGTCATTTTTCATCAATAGCGATCGCCTTTTGGCTAGATGAGGACATTGCTGCAATTATGGCAGTTTTTCGTTATCGGTAGTGATTCGCTAGTAGTGGTCAGCCGTCTTGCTTATCTGGTGGGGATTGTGTAAAATATTTCCTAATCAAAATAATTGCCCGATAAATCTTTACTTCCAATAGTCTTGATCGAGTAGGATAGACTAATTTAACCTATTAACAAGAATGCAAGCAAATTTATTAGAAGTGCGGGGAGCCACCCGTCGATTTGGGGGATTAGTCGCTGTTGATGGCGTTGACTTTCAGGTACAAAAAAACGAGATTTTTGGGTTAATTGGACCCAATGGGGCGGGAAAAACGACTTTATTTAATCTGATCACCGGTTTAATTCCCCTATCCAGTGGTGATTTAATTTATCAAGGCTGCAGTTTGGCTAATTATCGTCCTCACCAGATCGCTCAGGCGGGAATTGCCCGTACTTTCCAGAATTTACGCTTATTTGGTGAATTATCGGCTTTAGAAAATGTAGCGATCGCTGGTCACATTCATAATAGATCCAATCTCTGGACGGGAATTTTGGGTTTACCAGTTTCGAGAAGGGAGGAGGAAAAAACCTACAAAAGAGCGGGGGAATTATTAGATTTAGTCGGACTAACCGACCAAAGCAATCGAAAAGCCCGTAATTTAGCATATGGTGATCAAAGACGCTTGGAAATTGCCCGCGCTTTAGCTTTGCAACCCCAGTTATTACTCCTCGATGAACCAGCAGCCGGGATGAATCCCAGCGAAAAGGGGGCATTAAGTCAGCTAATTCGACAAATTCGCGATAATTTAGCTCTAACCGTCCTGTTAATCGAACATCATGTGCCTTTAGTGATGGGATTATGCGATCGCATTGCCGTGTTAGATTTCGGTAAGTTAATCGCTTTGGGAGATGCAGCCACAGTCAGGGAGAATCCTGCGGTGATTGAAGCTTATTTAGGCGATGAATAAGGATTTTCGATAAATACTCAATCTAGCACTACATCTTGTCAGGACTCAGTATTCATTTTAGCCTGTGCTGTAGAAGCAAGAGTTTTGTTATCTCCCATTACTCTGGGCAAAAATCTTAATGCTTCGTTAACCACATCAGCAGTAGGAAACATTTCTGCAAATCATCTTCCATTTCTGACTTATCCCTGTTCATAATCTTCTCGTTTGGTTCGTGTCACTTCTATTGCAATAAAGTTCCTCTAATAAAACTACTCTATTCACCAAGTTACTTCCTTTAATTCAGCCGGAAATAAAGGACGCTCCGATAAGCGATCTTGATCGAGTGCTTCGATTAAATATTCACCTGTTTCTTTTTGTTCCTGTTCATCTTCTTCATCAATCCAAGATTGAAGTAAATTAACCAGTTTAGTCTGTTTTTCTTGTTCTAAAATGGTATCTTTAAGTAGGGTCTGCTGAAAAAGTTTTTCCTGGGGGTAGGAGTCAGGAGTCAGGAGTCAGGAGTCAGTAGCCAGTCGTTTCAGGCTTTGTTGCCCTTGTTTTTTGTACCAAGCGATGTACTACAAAAAGGATAATGCAAGGTTTTTGAAAGTCCCAATCCTATTTTCGCAGCATGAACATCGGACTTTAACAGGTCAAAAGCTTTATTTTAAAAGGGTTTTACCATTATTCAGCAAGCCCTAAGTAGATTGAGGACATAAACTTCTAGAGAAAGACCTTTCTCTGTCGCTTTTTGGCTGAGATATTGTTCGATTTCTGATGTTAAATTAAGAGTTAGTGGCATGGGCTTGACTTGAATCAATTTATCGTGTCTTTAACTATTATAACCCAAAAAAGCAATCGCACTTTATTGATAAAGTGCGATTGCACTAACATTATTCTTCAGTCTTATATCTGCGAATAGCACTGTTCATCAGGTTAATCTGCTCTGCGTGAAATGAAGGGGGCATGGCACCATGAGTCGTGTAGTCTAATCCATCGTGCATGACATCTGTTGGCAATTCAGAGTGATCTAAACCTAAGGTATGACCAATCTCATGAGCAATCGTGTTGGCAATCAAGTTAGATAGACTACTAATACTAAGATTGCCTCTACAAGAAGCATAAAAAACTTGATCGATTCTGATAATTGCATGACCAGTAACTTTACCTAATGAGAAGCTCGCTACTCCTAGATAATCTACTGGCTGACTGTCAGCAAATACATAAACATGAGTAAATTTATCTTCAGCAAAGAAGAATTTGCTAGACGTGGCAACCACCTCTATGAATCTCAGATTCGTTCTCAAGTCGAGGAAGGCAATCATGGTAAAATTGTCGCTATCGACATTGAAACTGGAGCCTTTGAAGTGGCTGATGACATCGTAACCGCATCAGAGCATCTCCTTGCCAAATATCCCAATGCTCAGACTTGGTTTATCCGAATTGGGCATCGGGCAGTCTATCATTTTGGCGCACGGAGTTTGAGAGAAACTCTATGATGTATGGCTCGGTAAATCAGAGTTGCGAGGCAATCCTTCGGCTCTTCCGGTTTCTGTGTGGAAACGAAGCCTATACTGATAGTTTCTTCGGCAAAATAGTCGTAAAAGTCTTTCTCCGTCAACATTTCACGATTCCATAAGCAAAAATTATCACACAAAGTCGAGAAGAGCCATCCTTCCAGTGGTCGTGAAAAATGATGCTAAAACGCAACTCGTGGATGCAGTAATTGATACAGGTTTTTCAGGATTTTTGACCTTGCCTTCTAGTATTATTGCGGTTCTAGATTTAACCTGGAAGGGGCGTGATATCGCAACATTGGGAGATGGCAGTTATTGTATTTTCGACGTTTATATTGCGAGGGTAATTTGGGACGGTGAGTATCGCACAATCGACATCAATAAATCCGAAACAGTGCCTTTAATTGGGATGGGGTTGTTGCGAGGCTATGATTTGCGAATTCAGGCGATTGAAGGCGGTTCCGTTACTATTGAACTATTGGCAATTCCCAACTAGAACCATAACCCAACCTTGTATAAGGTTTCCAAATGAACTGTAAAAAGGAAGTTGACGGCGATCATCTCTATTTCGGTTAGTTCTCCAATCAACTCAAAGCCATTACCCAGATCGTCACTCTAACAAAGATCAATAAAAATGTGGAATGTCCAAAAAAAGCGATCGCACTCTAAAAACATAGCGAAATCGCCCCTAATTTAAGACTTCGGTGGTGATTCGGTAGTAGTGATGGCGGCTTAATCCTTTGCTTTGCTGTGCATTGTAGTCATGGATAAAATACCAAAGGGTTCCCCAACGTGATTCTCCATTTTTTTAGAGAAAGATAGACTCTCTCTCACCAGCCGAGA
>NZ_JAPZSS010000262.1:0-25631 GCF_027532015.1 Microcystis sp. LE19-131.1A
AACTATCTTCCTACTTTTATCAAGGATCTTAAAGATTTAAAAAGTACCTCCCCTTACTCAGTCATAAAAAACCTTGTCTTTACTGATATTTTAGCAGTTAAGCAGCTAAGCGAAATTAACAACCTTAAAAAATTAAAAGGATAATATAATGCCTATCGTATCCGAATTGGTGACTATAGAATTGTTTTTTTTGTTGAAGAAGATACAATTACATTTGCTCGTGTTCTTCATCGTCGAGAATCGCCGATTAAACCACTTGCGGGAACTTTCCTGCGCCTCCAGATGAATCAGAAAGAAAGATTCTTTTCCTCGAAACTTAACTTGTGCGACTAAATCGCTTTCATACCTTTCTCCTTCCGTGACATCGGTAAATACTTCTTTGTCTAAAAAAGTAATCGATTCCCTATCTAAATAATCCATCAATTGAGGAAAAATAACTCGATAAATTCGACAAAAAAGGTGGAGATTAACTCCTTAAATAATCGATCATGGTCAATATTATTAGTCATGTAATATCATCTTAACTAATCTGAGCGATGAATGACTACTCTTATGTATTGTATTCTGAAAAGTCGGTTTTGGCAACGGATTGTTATGATCTCACCCCCTTAACCTACGAGGAGAGGGGGATGCTTTCCGCAAAAAACCCCACAGAAAACGGGTTTCTTGAAGAAACCCGTTTTCTCGATAAGAAATTAATGGCATTTTCCCTGGATTTAACCTTAAAGTGATTAACAAGCGCAGACATTCCGCTAACCGATCACAAAAAAAACTGGAGCGAGCGCTTTTCGCCACCCCAGTGCTGTCACGGAATTCAATTCTGTATCTAAATTAACACATTATTGGTAGCAAGCATGATTAAGGAAATTGGAAATTTTTCCGAAAGGGGTTTCCAAAGGCTGTAACCTTGACTGACAGGGGATTTCCGTCCTGATAAGGCCAAAGTTTTTGAAGTCTATCCTCGAAAATTAAACTTCGGCACTGAGATGTTCCCCCAGATGAACGGTTTTCACCCATTTTAAACGTTTAGGACGCAAAGCCATCCGGAGGCTGACACTGGGAATAATAATAAACCAGTGCATCATATAAATCATGCCGCGAAGGGTTTGAGCAAGGATGTCTAAACCGAGAGCGAAAGTGAATTTTCTACCCGTATTGACTCGGATTAATCCTGTCACCATCCCCCAGAGAGAAAGGGAAAGAGCCAAACCAGTTAAAGGAGTTAAAATCGGAGCTTGATGCTGGGTAATAGTGATTAAAAGATCGGGAATAGCGGCCGCAGGTAAGATATATTGAACGAGCAAAAAAGCAATTAAATCAAACTTTTTCGGCCAAGGCATGGGAGACTTTAAAATTGCTTTCCAATAGTCGAGATAACGCTGAAAACCACCTTCGGCCCAACGATTGCGCTGATGCCATAAAGCGATCGCAGTTGTCACCCCTTCTTCTGCTACTGCGGGAAAATTTAAGACATTAATTTTCCAATTATCGATATGGAGACGAATAGTTAAATCAAGATCGTCGGTGATCGTTTGTTCATTCCAACCCCCGCAACGATTTAAGGCACTACGACGGACAAATTGACCATTTCCGCGCAATTCTCCGATCCCTCCCACCGCGATCCGTTGCTGTTGGAAACAGCTATCAAAGATCATTTCTACCGCTTGTCCTTTTGTCCAGAAGTTTTCGGCGGCATTGGCGATCGCTTTTCGCACCTGTACCGCACCCACTTCTCGATCGTCGAACATTGGGACCACATGACGCAGTAAATCCGAGGATAATCCCGCATCCGCATCGAATACGCCGATAATTTCCCCGTTAGTCAGGGATAAAACCTGATTCAAGGCGCCGGATTTGCCACCTCCAGCATTAGCAGGACGATGGAGAATTTTTAATTGGGGATATTCTAAAGCAAGGCGATCGAGAATTGCACCGGTGTTATCGGTGCTATAGTCATCGACGATCCAGACTTCTAACTTATCTTGGGGATAGTCTAGATGACAGAGATAATTAACCAGTTTCGTGATTACGGTTTCTTCATTTTTGGCCGCTACTAAGAGGGACACCCTGGGGACAGAGGTTAAATCCCAATCTGGTAAAGGAATTGGCGGCGTTTCTGGTTTCGTGAACAGCAGCCGCAAAGCTTGCCCCGATAGTACCATAGTTAGGGCGATAATTGCCCAATAACCCCAACTCAGCCAATGAAGTCCGATAATTATTGTCCAGATCGCCATGAGGCTAAAAGCCGCTTTCTGTCTGCGTCCCGATCGGCCTTGAAAAATTTCGCTCCTAAATTCGTCCTCCTCATCTTCGGGATCGGACCAGTCAGATAGGAGGGAACCAATCGGGTCTAATTCTTCGTTATCATCCTCTCGCGACCAATAATTTTCTGCCATAATCGACTCAGGTTAAGTAACTGTTCAAATAGAAGCTTATTTCTTGCTTTATCTTACCGAAAATTGTTAAAATTTTTAACGGAATCTTAAGTTTTTTTCGGGAAAGAAACCCCAGTTTTTCAGGCTATTGGTTCCTTTTACCCGATAAATGCGCTTTTTTGGGCTAAGATTACTTTGTTTACATTCGTTGAGAAAATTTAACATTTATCCCCTATGTCAAACCTGCTCCTCTGTGTCGGACTGATTTGTGGCTCAATTATTTGGGTGGAGATCGTGCGTGATTGCTATCATGCTCTGGCCCACCATTGGCAGCCCCTTTATCGTCTGCACGTCTGGCATCATCGGGTTTTTCGTCCCGATCTGTCGGTAATGAGCGAGGAAATTTATCGTCGGGCCCACTGGTACAATGATGTACCGGAGGCCTTGGTTATGTTGGCTGCCAGTGTTTTACCGGTACTACTGGCCTACTCTTGGGGTTTCGATCGCCCTTGGTTGGGTTGGTTAGGTTCCCTTTATACTTTGGCTTTTCTCAGCACGGCGATCGGTCGAGGTTTAGGGATCGCCAATCTGGAGGAATTAACCGATTTAACCCATCGTCCGGGGCAATTTGAGAGTTTCCCCGCTCAATGGCGCGTTAATCGTACTTACCACTGGCGACACCATTTTGATAACCAAAAGGCTTATTATTGTGGAACTTTCACCTTTATGGATAAATTGATGGGGACGGCACTTTCTCTCAAGGGTAAAACGATCGCCATTACCGGAGCGAATGGAACTTTAGGGCGATCGCTGTTAAAGTACCTACAACTGAAGGGAGCCAAGGTAATCGCGCTCACTTCTGGGGAGAATGCGATCGCTATTGAAATTAACGGCGAATCAGTACCTGTAAAAACCGTACAATGGCAAATCGGTGAAGAAACGCAACTTGAGGACCTATTTAAGTCTGTAGATATACTGATTTTAAATCATGGCGTTAATGTCCACGGCCAAAGAACCCCAGAAGCGATCGAATTAGCCTACCAAGTGAACACTTTTTCCGTCTGGCGTTTAATGGAATTATTCTTCAAAACTGTCCGCACTAACGAGCAAATTGCCCGCAAGGAAGTCTGGGTGAATACCTCGGAAGCGGAGGTTAATCCTGCCTTTAGTCCCCTCTACGAACTCAGTAAACGAGCGATCGGTGATATGATTACCCTGCGTCGTTTAGATGCTCCCTGTGTGGTAAGAAAGCTAATTCTTGGCCCTTTTAAGAGTAATTTAAATCCTGTGGGTATTATGTCCGCCGATTGGGTGGCTAAACAGATTATCAAGGCGGTACAAAGGGATAGCCGCAATATTATTATTACTATTAATCCCTTGACTTTTATCACCTTTCCAATTAAAGAATTCTCTGTTTCTACCTACTTAAAACTATTTACTCGTTCCCCAAAAAAACAGAAAAATCCCTAACTATTTATCCTTAATCGGGTATCAGGACTATTTTTCCTCGCACTCTTTCCGATTCACTATAACTATGAGCTGCTGCCACCTGGGAAAAAGTATAGGTGCGATCGATTCTAACAGTTAATTTACCCGATTCGATCGCTTCTTTGAGAAATTGCCAGTCGGAAGCTTGTGCTTGAGCAAAAAATATCAGTTTCCCTTTTTGGGGCAACCAAGCACCGAGATAATTTAGGAGGATAATTCCAGGATTTGGGAGGGTGGTTATATAGGTGCCTTGGGGTTTTAAAAGCTGACGACAGTGCCAAAAAGAAGACTTAGCCACAGCATCGAAGATTATATCATATTTCTGCTCGGTTTTTCTCCAATCTTCTTGGGTATAATCGATAACTTTATCGGCTCCTAAAGAGGTGACATAATCGATATTTTTGCTACTACAAACTCCATCTACTTCTGCGGAGAAAATTTTTCCTATCTGCACAGCAAAGCTACCCACTCCTCCCGATGCACCATTAACTAAAATCCGATTTCCTGCTTGAATATTGCCAAAATCTCGCAAGACTTGCAAAGCGGTAGAAGCAGCTAAAGGAGTGGCGGCAGCTTCAATAAAACTCTGATTATGCGGTTTTTTAACTAAGAGGGAAGCGGGAATAATTGCATATTCAGCATAGGTTTTACCGGGCAATTGATTAACAAAACCAAAAACCTCATCTCCGATCTGAAATTGTTCCACCTGACTACCTTTTTCAACGATAATTCCCCCATAATCAAAACCTAATTGCAGGGGAAATTTATTACCTGTGGCTATTTTGAGCATTCCCCGACGAATCTTCCAATCAATCGGATTAATCCCCGCTGCCATAATCTTAATTAAGACTTCTTTCCCTTGGGGAATTGGCTTTTCTATGTCTGTGTATTGGAGAACATTACTATCGCCATAGCGATTAATGATAATAGCTTTCATAATTAAGAAAAAAGTTGATAAAATAGTAAGGGAGCAAAAGTAATGACCAAGAGAACAAAAATCCAAACTCGTCCCGCTAAAAGATTATAATCTTGCCCTAATCTTGACCAAGAGTGACCGGCGATAAAATGACCGAACAAAAATTCAAAACCCACTGTTAATACTAACCAAATTAAACCGATGGTAATGGCTTGACCGGACGATTCTAGACCCCAAAAATAGACAAGAGTGCCAATATAAAGACTAAAAAAGAGGATTCCTGTCAGGGTAGAAATTTGATGAGCGCGCAGTTCATCGAGATATTTTCCGTAGGTGCTTTCCCTGAGAATACCGTTACTAATTCCTATTACGATCATCGGGAGCCATAGAATAATGTAGCGACTAATCATAAGTTGTTGGTTTAGAACTCGCTCTAATTGCATTATATACCGCAGCTGCTCTGGGCAAATCTCTCAAGGCAAGAGAAAAAGACAAAAATTGCATTTATCCCATTAATTGGCCATTTTTTTAGTTACGGCGTTTCTCATAAAGATGAAGTATAAACTGATCGGGTATCGTCTCGGAGTCTCACCAAAACGAAAACCTCATACCTCACCATTAAGATAACTGCCATAAGTGAGGATAGGGGTGACAGTAGGGTAAATTGTTAATTTTTTTGCTAATTCAGCTAAATCATCCGAAAAATGTCACACTAGAGGTAGAGGAGCGTCAACTATCAGTCATCAGCTTTCAGCAATTTTTGGCTATTTCCCCGGGGTATTGCTGGCAGCCGGTGGGAAAAAAGATTAACTTCAACCCTGACGTTATCTGCTATCGAGGAGGCTAATTCTATGGATAATACGGAAACAATCTCAGTCGATCGGGATACCAACAAACTCTATAATAAAATTCTCGTGGCTGTGGATTATCAAGATCCCACTCCAGAGGTTTTGAATGCGGCTATTCTCTTAGCGAAAACCTACGCTAGTGAGTTGCGAATTGTTTATAGTATGTCTCAACCTTTGACTCCCTACACGGAAACTTTTATTTATGGTAATCTGATCGGTTATGGTGGCGGTTATCCCCCCGATATGATCGCCTTAGAACAACAAATCACCGAAGAAATGCAAGCGGAATTACAAGCTTGGTTAAACGGTTTAGTTGATCGAGCTAAGGAAGATAATATCACGGCCAAGGCTGATTATTATATCGGTGATCCGGGGCAGAAAATTTGTCAAGTTGCCCAGCAGGAGGGGATAGATTTAATTATTGTTGGTCGTCACGGTCGATCGGGTTTATCTGAGTTAATCTTAGGTAGTGTCAGTAATTATGTGGTACATCATGCTCCCTGTTCAGTTTTGGTAGTACAAATTACTCATTAATTAGAAAGGGTTGAAATCCATTTTTTGCTGTCCATTGAATCGCTCCATCTCTCCCGGTCCAGTAAGTCTTAATCCGGGCCTTTCTCAGTTGATTTTTGGCATTGCGGGAGAGATTGTTAGTGACAGCGATCGCTGTTTGGGGTCGAATTGACTCTAGCCATTGTTTATCTAGATTGCTTCCCTGCCATAATAACACTAGGGGGCTGAATTCTTGGGATAAATTAACGGGAATTTTCGGGTTGACAATCCATAGCCAAGATTGATTTTTTACCTGAAATTTAAATAAATTTTTCTCGAGCAATTGTCCAGTAATTTCACCAAGATTAAATTTTTCTAACTGGGATAAATTAATAGTTTTTTTGATCGGTATGCTCTCACTGATAGTTGAGAATTGCGCCGAATTATTGACGGTTATTGCTCTTTGTATTTGATTAATTCCCTCCTGTCGCAAAAAAGGCAAAACTGTATAACGTGCTGTTGCGGGTTCCTCCCCATTAATTAAGAGAGTATTTCCTCGATTTTGAATAATGATTACCGGTTGCGATTTGGTGGCTAAAACTGTCACCTGAGTTAAAGTAAAATGCTGATAAATAATCGGTATTAAAATTAAAGTGAGGATAAATAAACCAACTAAATGCCACCGTTGACGAAACCAGAGGTTGCAGCAGATTAAGGTAAGGCAAATATAAATAATTAACATCACTCCTAAAGATAATTTACCCGTGGAGTAGGTACTAAAAGGAAGCAGACTAAAAAAGTGGCTAATTTGCAGTAATAACTTGAGAGGGTAATAGAGAATACTAGCGCCGATACTGCCCAAAGGGGGATAAATTAAGCCTAAAAAAGCAGTAAAAACTCCTCCTAAACTAATTAGGGTAATTAGGGGAGTTGTGATAATATTAATGGGGATATTATAAAGAGCGATCGAGTTAAACGTAAACATTAATAAAGGCATAGTCCAGAGAGTGGCAGCTAGACTAATAGCTATAGGTTCAGCGATTAAATTAGGGAAATAGTCAATTTTATTTTTCAGTAAGGGAACGGTAATAATTAATCCCAAAGTCGCTAAAAAACTTAGCTGAAATCCTAAATCCCAAATCCAGAGAGGCTGCCATAATAATAGAATTGTAGCTGCTAGTAATAGGGAGCCTAAACTATTAACTTGTCGATTATAAAGCAGACCGATTAATGCCCCAATTCCCATCAAAATCGCCCGCATAACTGAAGGTTGTAACCCTGTTAAGGTGCCGTAAATTATTAAGATAGTAACGGCAATAATAAACTGTTTTTTGGGGGATAAATTGCGAGTAATAGTTAAAACAAATCCCAACAAAATAGACACATGAAAGCCAGAAGCTGCTAAAATGTGAGCCAATCCAGTTTTAATAAATAAATCGGTGATTTTTGCTGATAAATTAACCGCTTGTCGTCCGAGGGTAATCGAACTTAATAAAGTCCCTTTTTCTTGGCCTAGTCCTTGAATTTGTGCCTCAACAATGCGCTGACGAATCTGCCAAACTCCCCAAGTCGGTGATTTTTTATCAATAATTATTTCCCCTTTTAAACCAGCAAAAGCACCCTGACGCGCTAGATAATTAGCAAAGTCAAAAGCACTGGGATTATTGGCACGACGGGGACGATAAAGTAATCCTTTAACTGTTATTTCTTGTCCGGGATAAACCTGATTTTCTGCTAGATTTGGTAGAGTAACGTACAGTTTACCTGTAGATTTTTCCTTTGGTAAATTCTTGAGGCTAAATTCTTTTACTTCTAACCAAAATTGTAAATTTTCTCGGCGATTGAGACGGATTTCTGATATAATACTCCCCGTGATTTTAATAGAGTTAACTACATTATTTTTTAAAAGATGACTGATATCGTTTGCGCTGGGGTAAGGAGTGCGAATTTCTAGATAAACAACGGCAAATATAGCTATTAATCCCGCTATCAGCCAAATTTTTTTCGGGGGACTTTGCCACCAAAAACGACGGATAAAAATTGTGGTTAACGTGGTAATTAGACTAAGAATAACAATTCTAATTATCACTTCTTGCCATCGGTTTAACTGGGGACTAAAATCTACCAGACCTGTAGATAATAATCCCAGAATATAGGCTAAACCAAGAATAACACTATTAGGGCGATTCATAGAAATTTTTGTCAAAGAATTTCAGAATTAGCGAGCATTATTTTTACCTAATATCAGCGAAAATCGAGATTAAAAAGTAACTTAGCATAAACACGATGGGGATCGTTAAATGTAGGTAACTTTAATAATTCCTGCTGAAAATTTTGCCATTCCTGCGTCAAAGGATGATTATTTTTAGTGAGAGGAGGAAGATAGGTTTGCAAGAAATTAGAGAGAAGTTCTTCTTGCCAACTTTGCGATCGAGGATATTCTTGAAGACTCCAATCATCCCCTAATTTAGCTGTTTTGGCCGCATATTGTACTGCCACTTCTAGACCACCAATTTGATCAACTAAACCAATTTTAACCGCATCTTTTCCCGTCCAGACACGACCTTGGGCCACAGTTCTAACCTTGTCTGGGGATAATTTTCGCCCCTGGGCCACCGTCTCGATAAATAAATCATAGAACCGATTAACTGCCGCTTGATAAATTTCTAATTCTTGGGGATTTTTCGGTCTGGTAATAGTAGATATATCGGCTAATTCTCCAGTTTTCACTGTATCCCAATCGATGCCATTATTATTAGCAATCTTCTGGATATTTAACAATAATCCAAACACACCGATGGAACCAGTAATTGTATCATTATCGGCAAAAATTCTTTGACCCCCCATGGCGATCCAATAACCCCCAGAAGCTGCCACATCACCCATAGAAATAATTACCGGTTTTGTCGCATCTAAACGCTTAATTTCCCGCAGAATCACCTCAGAAGCGGTGGCACTTCCCCCCGGACTATTAATCCGCAAAACTACCGCTTTCACCTCCTCCTTCCCCTGTAATTTTCGCAGTTCCTTCGCCAATTTATCCCCACCGATTTGGCCTCTATCTCCCTGACCTTCTACGATTGTCCCTTCTGCATAAACTATCGCTATTTGATCGCTACTATCTTCCTCCTCATCGAGAGAACTAGCATAATTGGCTAAAGAAATTTGCGAAAAAGAGCTAGAATTTCCCTCCTCATTAGTTTTATTTTTTGCTTCTCCCGTCAACTCTTTAGCTAAAACAATTACTCGATCTAAATAGGCCACTTCATCAACAAAACCCGCCTTTTTCGCCGTGGTTGCTTCCAGAATACCTTGAGTATCAGAAATAGTTTGCACCTGTTGGGGGGTTAAATTGCGACTTTTGGCCACTGTGGAACTATAGTTAGACCAAATTGTATCGAGTAGGGTTTGCAGCTGCTGACGATTCTGGACACTTAAATCCTGACGCGTATAGGGTTCCACTGCACCTTTAAAAGAACCCACTTTTACCACTTGCACCCCCACACCATACTTTTCTAGTGCATCGGCAAAAAAGGTTTGTTGACTACTTAAACCATTAATTTCCATTCTCCCCACGGGATTAATAATCACCGTTTCAGCAACGGAAGCGAGATAATATTCCTTTTCCGTCCATTCCATATCGTAGGCGATAATTTTTTTACCCGATTGGCGAAATTTTGCCAAAGCTTGCCGCACTTCCGTCAGGGTAGCATAGCCATATTCACCGATATTGTCGCGACCATAGAGTAACAGACCGACAATGTTATCATCAAGGGCGGCCTTTTCGATCGCCGCTATCACCTGTCGCAAATTTAAAGTGGTCGTACTCTCACCGGTCAAACTATCGGCTAAACTGGAACTAGGAGGAGCATCGCTGATATTGGTGGCCAAGTTAAAAACTAAGACCGATTTTTCCTTAACTGAGGAGCTATCGCTAGAAATAAGCAAGGAAAGCAGTAAAAATGCTAATCCTCCCACACCTAAGACCGAAAATGCCAATAATCCCAGTAAAGTTCCCAAGCAACTAGCGAAAGTTTGTTTAAAAAACTGCCCCATCGGTTTTCATCTGCTACTAATTATCCTGTTTCCTATTGTAGGGATTCCCCGCCCAGAAACAAGTTTTTTATTTGCGAACAAATGTACCGAAAACCTTGGAGATAGTGACTGGAGTTGTGAAGTGTCAAGGGATCGGCTAAGATTGTGATAGATAATTTCCAGTCAAAGAGATGAATCAATTAAATTAAAGATAGATTCTGTCTTTGATCCCCCCTTCCCCCCTTGATAAGGGTGGTGTCTGGCAATTTTTAACACCCACCTACTTAAAAGAGATGAATCAATTAAAACCCAAACTTGTCAATTATCCAGATTGGGATCGAAAAGAACAAATTAAACGAAATCGTTCGGCCTTGGCTATCTTAGAACAAAGACGACAAAAACGGTCACAAATAACCGATGAGCAAGACCAAGAAATTTCCCAGTGTTTGCTCAATTTTCAGACTGCGATTGATAATGCTCGTCCTTTGGGTTCAAAGCTTTATAGCCAAGGATGATTGTCTTTATCGATTCGGGGGTTTTGGGTTTACTAACTCATCCTAAAAAAGCGGGTAAACCAGCTGACTGCGAAGACTGGCTTTATTCACTTTTGTCTAAAGGCGTTTATGTAGTTAGTTCCGATATCTGTGATTATGAAGTCAGAAGAAGCCTATTATTAGAATCGGTCAAAAAAAATTCCTTTAATAGCCTAGATAATCTTAATGAATTACGCAATGTCATTGATTTTTTAAATTTAGATACCGAGGTGATATTAGCAGCGTCACAAATTTGGGTAGAAACTCGAAAGATTGGCAAACAAACGGCTGATAATTACAATATTGACGTAGATATTATTATTCTTGCTCATTGGCAGTTATTAAAAAAACAATATCCGAGTCGTTATCTAGTCATCGCTACTACTAATGTCAAACATTTTCAGGGATTTGCAGAAGCTTTAAATTGGCAAGATATTAACCTATAACAGCTTTGATCTCGATCATTTTTTCACTTTAATTATTTAATCTTATGCAGTTTATTGATCGCGCCGAAATAGAAGTAGAAGGGGGTAAGGGAGGTGATGGAATTGTCGCTTTCCGTCGGGAAAAATACGTCCCCGCTGGCGGTCCGGCCGGAGGTAATGGGGGAAAAGGTGGTTCGGTGATTTTTGTGGCGACTCAGAACCTGCAAACCCTGCTAGATTTCCAGTATAGTCGCTATTTTAAGGCCGATGACGGTAAACGGGGCGGTCCGAACAACTGCACTGGAGCCAACGGTAGCGATCGCATTATTAAAGTTCCCTGTGGTACAGTAGTTTACGATCTCGATAGCGAGGAAATTATCGGCGATTTGGTCACTCCCGAACAGACTTTAATCGTCGCTGCCGGGGGAAAAGGGGGATTAGGCAACCGCCACTTTTTAAGTAATAATAATCGCGCACCTGAATACGCTTTACCCGGTTTAGACGGGGAAAAACGCCATTTACGCCTAGAATTGAAGTTATTAGCGGAAGTGGGCATTATCGGGCTGCCCAATGCGGGAAAATCCACCCTAATCTCGGCCGTTTCCTCTGCTCGTCCCAAAATCGCCGATTATCCCTTTACGACTCTCATTCCTAACTTGGGAGTGGTACGCAAACCCACGGGAGATGGGACGGTATTCGCCGATATTCCTGGATTAATCGAGGGAGCGCACCTAGGAATCGGCTTAGGACACGAATTTTTGCGCCATATCGAACGCACACGCCTGTTAATTCATCTTGTTTCCTTGACAGCAGAAGACCCGATCGCCGATTATCAAATTATCCAAGGAGAATTGGCCGCCTATGGTCGAGGCTTAGAAAAGCGATCACAAATACTGGTTTTCAACAAAATTGATGCTGTGGACGAGGAAACGATAGATAACTATCAAAAGCAGTTTGCTAAAATAACCAATGCCGAGATTTTGACTATTTCCGCCGTAACAGGAGCCGGATTAACCACTTTACTCGCCAAAGTTTGGCAGCAATTAGAGCAACTGGAGAGGGTCGAGGATGAAACCCCTTCCCTGTTTTCCTAAAATCGCTCGTTAGTTGTTGAGCTGCCGGGGTGCAGGTGGTCGGCGATTGCTCGGCCTTCTTTCCGTACCTTCAAAGTTACCATTAGAACGACGGGTGCGGCGCTGTTCGCCTTCATTTTCGGCCGCATAGACTTCTAGATAAAGAGAGCGACCCGCATTTGCGGCCGCCATCTCTAGGGTAGTTCTAATCGCCTGTAAATTGCGTCCTCCCCGGCCGTAAACTTTGCCTTTATCGGCATCATCGAAGGCTACACGCACCCAAAGACGTTCATTTTCCTTACAGCGCTCGATATCCAATCTCAGACTGGCCGGATCTTCCAAAAACGGCTCGATCATAAATTTCACCAGTTCGAGATAATTGGGGGTACTAGGCATTGATTTTCTCGAAAATTTTCTGTTTGGTGAGAATGCTGCGCACGGTGTCCGTCGGTTGCGCTCCTTGTTGTAAGCGTCGGATGATTCCTTCTTCATCGAGACGCACTTCATCGGTGCGGGGATTGTAAAATCCTAATTCCTCTAGGGGACGACCATCGCGACGACTGGTGCTAACGGCCGCAACGATACGATAACTGGCTTCGCGTTTTTTACCAAAGCGTTTTAGACGTAATTTGATCATGGTTACTCAAAAATTCTTCTTTCCGATTCTAACTCATCCCGACGGTATTTCCACAAGTGGCGATCGAGGGAACGGTCGGCAGCCATTCGATATTATTGAAAATAACGCCGATATCTTATCAGTGATCAGTAAACAGTGAACTAAAAACTCAAATCTGATCCCGTCGAGCGTCTCCCGTAGGCTGCATCTCCTATTTGTGACTTTCTCTCACTTATGGTCAGCAGCAGTTATTAAAAGAGGGCGAATGCAATTCGCCCCTACAATAATATTATTGCGCCAATGGTAGGGGCGCACCGTGGTCAGTGAGTTTATCGAACTGCGTGCGCCCAAAATATGATATAGATATTTCTATAAAATTGAGATGCAGCCTTTCACTGATTACTGATTACTGTTTACTGTTTACTGATCACTGAAAGGCCTCCCGTCTTGACTAGGAAATTAATTTTGCACGACTACTTACCCTTCTCTAACCGTAAACTTTCCCATAATACTCTTGATATTCTTTGGATAACAAAGGTTGCCACCAATCCCGATGATCGAGATACCATTGAATGGTTTTTCTTAATCCCCCCTCTACCGTTTCTTGAGGTTGCCAACCTAATTCGGTGCGAATTTTAGTGGCATCAATAGCATACCGGCGATCATGTCCGGGGCGATCCCTGACAAAAGTAATTAAATTCTGAGCAGGTTTCACGGGTAAATCGGGAGCTAATTCATCCATTAAATCACATAACATCCTGACTAAATCGATATTTTTTACCTCATTATTTCCGCCAATATTATAGGTTTCTCCCGCTTTTCCTTTGTGAATAACTGTATCTAAAGCTTGACAATGATCCCGCACATATAACCAATCTCGAACATTTTGACCATCACCATAAACAGGTAAAGGTTTACCCAAAAGAATATTAATACACATCAAAGGAATTAACTTTTCGGGAAAATGATAAGAACCATAATTATTAGAGCAATTAGTAATAATTGTCGGCATTCCGTAGGTATGAAAATAAGCTCTCGCTAGATGATCACTCCCCGCTTTTGAGGCAGAATAGGGACTATTAGGAGCATAGGGAGTAGTTTCGGTAAAAGCCGGATCATCTAATCCTAAACTGCCATAAACCTCATCGGTGGAAACGTGCAGAAAACGATAGTTATCGGGTTGGTGATTACTTAACCAATGTTGCCGAAAACTTTCTAATAGAGTAAAAGTTCCCACCACATTAGTTTGCACAAAAGCTCCAGGACCAAGAATCGATCGATCCACATGGGATTCGGCGGCAAAATGGGCAACTGTATCGATATTTTCACTGGCAAATAACTCATCAACTAAAGCTCGATCGCAGATATCCCCTTGCAGAAAACGGAGATTCTTTCTATCTTTCAGTGTCGCTAAATTATGCAAATTGCCCGCATAGGTAAGAGCATCGAGAACAATAACACGATCCTCAGGATAATTCTCGCACCAATGATGAACAAAATTCGAGCCGATAAATCCTGCTCCACCAGTAATTACTATGCTTCTAGCTTGATTTTCTGTCGCCATGGCCACCTCTAGCAAAAGTTCGCTACTTATTTTAGGCTTTTTTGCTTCACACTTCTTCATCAAAAGTGATCTGATCGGAGTGATAATCCGGCGGTTCAACGTGAATTAAAATTCTCACAGGGCTAAATTGTTGGCTTAATCTTGCTTCTACCGCTTCCGTGATTGCGTGAGCAGTTTCTACATCTTGAGCGGAGACAATTAGGTGCATTTCTATAAATACCTGTCTTCCTACCACTCCCCGAGATGCGATCGCATGACAATTAAGCACCCCCGGCACCTCCAGGACAATTTGATGAATCACTTCAGGAGCGATCGCCATTTCATCCACTAACAAAGGTAAATTCTCCATCAGGACTTTCCAACCACTGCTAAACACCAAAAAAGCGACGGGAAAGGACAAAATCACATCTAACCATTGTAATTGGGGAATATTAGCCGTATTACCCACCCAAACCCCAACTAACCCCAATAAAACCGTAATTGTCACCCACACATCACTCATGGTATGACGAGCATCGGCAATCAAAATCGCACTACCGACACGCTGCCCCACGGATCTCTCATAGTAGGTGACAAAAATATTCACCCCTAAAACGATAATTAATAGCCATAATTCAGGACCGGCAATCTCGACAGGTTTTCCGCCTTTAATAATACGCATGATCGCCCCCCGCAAGATTTCAAAACAGGCAATTCCCAAAAAAGCGGCGATCGCTAAAGCTCCGATCGCTTCGTATTTCAGATGTCCGTAGGGATGATCTCGATCGGGATAGGGAGAGGAAAACCGCATCGCCACCAATCCCAAGACATTATTAGCACTATCGGTGACACTATGGAGAGCATCCGCTTGCAAACTCAAAGAACTAATTCTCAAACCCACCCCCGCTTTGATCCCCATAACCAAAATGTTCAGCAGCAGGGTGATCCAAAGAACCTTTTGGACAGTAGCCCGATTATCTTTTAAAACAGCCACAGGATTATCAGTTATCAGTGATCAGTGTTAATTTTCCCACTCTTATCTCCGTTTTTTTTCCTTTTTACTTTTGGCTCTTCTAGATTACTGGACAGTGGGAAGTTCTTGCCGGGGGGGGAAATCTGACTATCCCCAGGATGTTCAGGCTCAAATTTTGGCTAAAGTCGAAGCCTTTGAAGGTTTTGTTACTCCCAATGCCCTTGCCCTTGGTTGGCTCCCAGTTCTCAGTTTAGAATTGCCTAAGACCATTTGGACAGACTTCCCTCGCTGGTTTCCCACGCTTTCCTGCCATGGTTTCCCCAGCAAGGGGATTGCTCTACTCGCCCTGCAACCCCCTCGCCCAAGCCTTTTTCTCGCAAAACCCACCCATCCCACTTTTGTCTAAATTACTCGCCGCCAATCCCCACCCCCTCCCCAATCCTGATCTGCTGGACTTAGCCCCATAACCGTTACTCGATTTCACCACTCTAAACTTCGTACTCTCCTGGAAAGAAGAGCCAAATTAAAAAACCTAGAAATCAGTTTTTAGAATGGTAAACAAGTTGAATATCGATTTTATTTCTCTTGAATTCCCACTCTTGATCTCTCAGCCTTCTGATCTTCCAGAAATTTTCCTTGTTGCCAGAGAACTATGATACAATGGCATGAAAAAATAGAGAAAAAATTTTTTTATCATGGACAAGGTGTCAACACCAAGCCTATCAATTGTTATTCCCACTAGAGAAGGATTCGCTGACCACTGGTTTAATGCGCTGACCGAGGTCAAGGGAGAAGTAGAATTTATCTTGGTTCATCCACCTGGAGCCCCTAAGTATCCCACTTCCGACCCTAGGGTACAGCAAATAGTCAGTCCCTTGCGGGGAGAAATTATTCAACGTGCCACAGGTTTGATCAATGCTACCGCTCCCTATACATTGACAATTAATTGTGATGAGTATATCAATCCCGACATTTCAGAAATTAGCCGTCAATACTTTTCCCGATTTCCTGATAGTTGGGTCATGAGACTTAGCCGGAAAGATGTTGAATTTGGTAAAAAAGAAATTCTAGAAGCTCCTTGGCTTTCACCAAAACCGATCGAAAAACTAGAAGTTTGTGGTAGGTCTCAAGGTAACTCTAAGCTATACGAACAAGGCAACTACCTATTGGAAATTCCCATTACTCCTATCGATAATAAATTTGATGTAATGTGTATTTTTAGAGGAAGAAGAGATCATCGAGGTCCGCATACAGAGAATTTTGACAAGAAGGTTTGGAAAACTTCTATAGCACAGGAAACTCTGAAGGATCTGGTGGGGTTAATGCCTTTTATGGGTCCGTTTAAGTATATTCCCTTTTGGTGTCTTGATCGAGTTTTGGGACTAGCTATACAAGCGAAGTTTTTTGAGCAAGGAAAAGGCAAAATTATTGGTCATCTCTTACCGATGCCAGAACAAATTCGTATTGAAAATAATCCACCTGAATACATACGATTTAATCGTTATGGTGTACTTTCTGAACTTTACTTAATCAGACGTTTTCCCCAATACGGATATATGTGGAATCTCGTTATTCCCAACATCTTAAATGTGCCGCGAATCTTTATTCGTTCTCGCTTGGGTAAAGAGGTATGAAATATCAGTCTATCTGTAATCTGTCAAGGAAGTAAGTATTAAGACTTGCTTCCTATTTTTTAGCTGTTAACCTTAATTTAGCTTTTTAAATATTTGCCTAATTTTAATTTTCACACCGTTGTAAAATTCTTCAAAAAATAGATTCCAAAAGTAGCCATACTGGGGAAATTGTTTCACTAACAACATCTCTACCAACACTAACAATCGCACTGTTTTTAAGGAATAAGGCCTAACAATATATCTGATTTGACCAGGTTCGGGCATCCAATGACCAATACAAGCACCTGTTTGAAAAAATTTAGCTTGAATATATAGTCCGATTGCCCTATCTAATCCCCAAAGAGGCAACCAAGTTAAAAGTTCCGCCATTCTTGTCCCTTGAAACATTTCTGTGAGAGCTTCTTTAACTGCTGGACTTTTCCAAATGGTATTATTAAAAGGTTCCACATGACTTCCATGAATGTCTTTTCTCTTAGCGTAGGGCCAGAGAGCAACTTTTATATCAAAATGATTTTCTAGAGGAGCAATGGGAACTTCTATCAAATCCTGATGGGAATCTTCTCTTTTTCTGGCAATCCTAAATTGCTCAAGAGATGGCAATTGCTGCCAAGGTCTTTTAATTTTTTCTTCATCTAAGTAGTTTATTTTTTCTTTAAACAAACGCAGCATCCAACTCTGAGGAAATTTCTCAAAGTATTCAAGAGTTAGGGATACAACATCCGGATGCACGAAGTCATCATCATCTAAAGCCAGTATATACTGACCAGTGGCGTTCATTAAACCGAAGGCTCTTTGAGGTGTTTCTCCTTTGTAGAGACTGTATAAAATTTTTACTCGTGGGTCAGTTATGAAGGCCGCAGTTGTGCCGGGAGGGTAAACTAAGATAAATTCTACGTTTCCCTGCACGGATAAAAGTTGTTGTAACCAATATTCGGAAAAATTTCCGATGGTCGGGCTAATAATAGATAATATCGGTTGATTGAAACTAGCAAGCATCTCTGGTGAATTTATTGAGAAATAATTTGACGATACCAACACAAATTTGCTGAACTTAGGTGACTACCAAGACTCTCTCAAAAAAATACTTTTCAGATGAGAGATGGTAATTCTTGTTGACTCTTATTGTAATCTTGGGGGATGCCTATGTCAATAAAATATTCGTCAGAAATCAAGCCATACATAGGAATTTTCTCGGTATAAACTTTGAGAAAGTCGTCCTCAAAAGAAAATTTTGATGGCAGATCAAAGCTGGATAATATGTTTTTACCTGCACAATATATGCCGCCATTAATATAGCCTTTATGTTGATATTTTTTGGATTCAAACCCGATAATTTTTTGGTCATCGTCTAGCAGAACATTATTATAACGATCAAAGTCAGTTAGCGGCTTCAGAGCAACAGTTATCAGGGATTTCTTTTGATTATGTAAATTAATTAAGGCGGATAAATTGACATTAAATAAGGTATCGCCGTTAACAATTAATGCTTGTTCGGTTTCAATTTTATTGAGTGCCAACCGGATTGCTCCTCCAGTTCCCAAGGGTGTATCTTCTATCAAATAAGTTAGCTCGTATTCCTTGTATTTATAACCAAAATGATCGATAATTTTCTGATGTTCATAGCCCACAGAAACTAAAAATTTGTTGGTAATTTTTTGAGAGATTAGGTAATCTAATAGATACTCTAAAAAAGGCCTGTCGGCAACGGGAGCCATGGGTTTTGGTAAAGTGTTGATCACCGATCGCAACCTGGTTCCTAACCCACCCGCCAGAATAATTACATCCATAGATACACCTCAAAAATTTGAATTATTGCCAATCTTTTAAAAACTATTTTTAGGGTTACAGGGATAATCCTTCCCCGTTGATGCTTGGTTTGCTATAATGTCCATGCTTGGGTTCCGTATTTGGTAAAATGAAAATTAATCACTTGGCCTCCTTCTGATTTCAAAGCTTTAGTTACTTCGATTTTCTTGGTAGGATCGACCATAAAGATAATAAAACCACCGCCACCAGCTCCTGATATTTTGCCTGAATAGGCCCCGGTTTCCCTAGCTACCCGATAAATGCGATCAATCTGCGGATTACTAATTAATTTGGATAATTTCTTTTTCGCTTCCCAAGAAGTTCTCAGAATTTCTGCTATCCCCATAAAATCTGATTTAAGCAGTGCTTCTTTAAAGAGAATTGCCTCTTTTTTGAGTTGATGGGTAGCGGCGATCGCTTGTTCATTTTTTTCTTGGACATTCTGAATTTGATCCTCAATTACTTGAGATGAGTAGCGAGAAATGCCTGTATAGTAGAGGATCAGAGAGACTTCCAATTCATTGATCACCCAATTTTTAATCCGCAAAGGATTAACTATGACTCGATCTTGTTCATAAAATTCCATAAAATTAAAACCGCCAAAAGTGGCAGCGTACTGATCCTGTTTGCCCCCTAACCAGCTTAGATCAATTCGTTCGATCTCGTAGGCTAAATGGGCGATATCATACTCACCTAGGGGTAATTTTAACAGTTCCACAAAGGCTTTAACCATGGCTACCGCTAGGGTGGAAGAAGAACCTAATCCCGAACCAGCCGGCGCATCGGAAAAGGTAGTGATTTGCAGCGGCAAAGGTTGCCCTTGATTAAAGTCTTTAATCAAACGATTATAGACCGCTTTATGCAGATCGAGAACGCCGTTATAGGGGAGAGGAAACTGGAGGGTTTCTATTTGTTGTTCTCCTCGATCGGCGGCAACAAAAATGACTTGTTTGTCAGTAATTTCCGTGACTGTACAGTAGGCATAGAGATCGATAGTAGCGTTGAGAACGTAACCCCCATAAAGACTACAGTAGGGCTCCACATCGGTGCCACCACCACCTAAACCTAATCTTAAAGGAGCTTTGGTTCTGATGATCATAGGTAGGCTGTTTAGGTTGATTTTTTGCTAGGAGATTTTAGTTAGGAAAGAGCGCTTCTTCGATCGCTAAACAAATAGTATGGAGAACAAAACCATGACCTTCTTGAATGCGCGGGGTACTGGTACTAGGAATCATCAAACAATAATCGGTTTTTTGCTCTAGAGCTAATCCCTTCGCCCCAGTTAAACCGATGCTAGTGAGACCTTTTACTTGACAAACTTTGAGAGCTTGATGGATATTAGCGGAATTTCCCGAAGTGGAAATACCGATAAACACATCGCCAGGGTTTCCTTCCGCTTCTATCTGGCGGCTAAAAATATATTCGTAGCCATAATCGTTGGCAATCGCTGTTAAACTGGCGATATCGCTATTGAGGACGCGAACTGGCAAAGACTGTCTTTCTTTCAGAAATCGGCCGTGCAGCTCACCGCCAAAATGGATAGCATCGGCGGCACTGCCTCCATTACCAGCCACTAATACTTTGTGGTTATTGCGATAAGCATTGATACATACTTGGCAAATCTCTTGGATTTTTTCTAGATATTTTGTCTCGGTTAGTAGGTTTTTTTTCAGGACATAAGCTTCCTCCAATTCAGTCTTGATTAAAATTGACAGAGACGGATCACTCTGGAAACTATCCAATTTTTTGTTTGATTTTTCCACCATTGGCATAGGTTTGATTTTCCAATTTTTATTAGTTGAATAAATTTAACTCTCAATCATTCTGTCATTATATTGAATAGTATCAAAAGACGAGAATCGCTCTCCATTAATTGGGCATAAAACCCCTAGCACGGTAGAATTGATCACAGGACAAGAAAAACAGGCCAATGATAGTTCTAGAAAAACCTAGAGCGATCAAGTCAAAAGAGTGATCCTTTGCCAGTTATTCTGGGAATATACCACAAACGCCCCAACCCTAGCACAATTTGTTTTGTTTGTGAATAAACTTTTGATCTATTCTGACCGAGACGAGGGATTTCTGAGCGGGGGTTCAACCTTTGCCAGTCTTGGCCTTTTGTTTGGCTGGACAAAAATGTTAACAATTCCTGACAATACCGCCGATATAATCAAAAGCCCAAAGGCCTGACGGCGTATAATATGCCCTGATTGCTATACCCTGACATCTAGATAGTAAAGAGAAGCAATTTAGCCGAGAAAACTAGCACAAATCGCGACAATCCCTCGAATTTTGTCTGTCCATCGGTTCAAGCTCTCGTCTCTGACAGAAGAACTGAGAATTCTAGTCCCCGACTCGAAAAAGTCCAACATCAATGAATCCTTTCCCCGCAATTTCCGTCAATGACGGCCACCAGAAATACCCGTCTCCGCCACATCTTGGCAATTCTGACCGCGAAAGCGAAGATAGAGCAAAAAAGAACAAAGCCTTATTTCTCGATCGAGATGGGGTAGTTATTGACTATATTCCCTATCTGAGCAAACCAGAACAGGTGAGCATTCCCGCCGGGGCAGCGGCTGCCTTAAAACAGTGGCAGGATGCGGGTTATCTGCTGATCATCATCACCAATCAATCGGGACTTGCTAGGGGCTATTTCACTTGGGACGATTTGGCGGCGATTCACGGGCGTATGATTGAGGAATACCGACAATTGGGCGTGCATTTTCACGATCTTGCCATCTGCCCGCACCATCCCGACGAAGGTTGTCCCTGCCGCAAACCCTCCCCCTATCTGCTGCTGACAGCCGCCCAGCAATACGGAATTGACTTAGCCGGCTCGTTGTTCATCGGCGATGCGCCCAGTGATCTAGAATGCGCCCTAGAAGCTGGTTGTCAGCCCGTATTACTCTTAACAGGGCGAGGAAAAGTCACCCTTGGGGAGATCGAGAAATACCCAGTTGAGATTCCCGTATATAGCCAACTAAAGGAAACGGTAGAATTATTGTCAAAAACCGCTGCCGAGGCAGAATTATGAGAATATTAGTCCTTTCTTGCAATAACTTTCCCTATCCACCTAGTCGCGGGGGAACCGAGGTTAGAACTTTTAACCTGATCAAATATCTTCATCAAAACCACGATGTCACCCTGTTCGCCCGTCGGGTGGAGAATGTCACCGAAACTCAGATCGAAGAATTAAAAACCTTTACCGATCATCTTGTCTTATTTCCGCCCCAGGAAATTCCCGATCAAGGCAAGGGACTGACAAAACTAATCGGTCAAACAGGGCGCTTTCTGGAGGCAATAGGACAGATGACCCCTGCTAATGTTCTTAGTTATCGTTCGCCGCTCATTCAAGAGCGAGTAGATGAATACGTCGAGCAGCAAAAATGTGATGTAATTATCTGCGCTCACAGTATCAGCGAGATTTTTATCCGGCCAGAATACCGTCAGCGAGTCAAAACAGTAGTAGATATTCACAGTTCCGTGTACGGTTGGACACGCAATCATCTAGATAGAGGAGCTTCCGCCTATCCGCTGCGGGACTTTCTCTATCTGCCCCTACTCTATCAGTACGAAAAACGTTACTGTGCCAAGTTTTCGCAGTTGGTGGCCACGACCGATTATGATCGCGAACAATTGTTAAAGATCCTCCCAGATATACGGGTGGAGATCGTGCCTAATGGCGTGGATTTAGACCTGTTTCCCTATCGTCCTCGGGATCCTGGCGGCCATAATTTGGTCTTTGTCGGTGCCATGAGTTCTACCCATAATATCGATGCCGCCCGTTTTTTTGTTTTAGAAGTCCTGCCAGTCATTCAACAGCGATATCCCGACACCACTTTAACCCTAGTGGGGGCAAACCCCGCACCGGAAGTTCTCGAACTCGCCAAGTATCCCGGTGTGAGCGTGACGGGGACTGTTCCCTCGACAGTGGAATATTTACACCGAGGAACCATTGCTGTGGTTCCCCTGCGGGTGGGATTGGGAATCAAGTGCAAAACCCTAGAATCCATGGCCGCTGGGATTCCGATTGTCGCCAGCGATCGCGGTTTAGAGGGTTTAACGGTGGCAGCAGCGGGAATTCCCCCTAGGGCGTTGCGGGCTAATAGTGTTGCTGAGTACGTTACAGCGATCTCTAGGTTGTTCGATGATCCTTCTGTGCGAGAACAACTGTCCCATAATGCCCGGGCGATGGTGGAATCGGAGTACACCTGGGAGCGAGCGGGACAAAGATACGAGGAAATTTTGCAGGACTAATATTATTTTTTAACCCCGAAATTTCCCTCGAGACTGTTAGAGGGTTTTACCGCTATAAAAATTGATTTTTTGGAGCCTAATCATGAAAGTTTTAATAGTAGGAAATTACGTCAACGATCGGCAGATTAGTATTAATCGTTTTGTCGGTTTAGTGGAGAAAGGACTCAGACAAAAAGGACACGAAATTCGGCGAGTGCAAGCACAGCCTATTTTCGGTCAACTGAAGCCTTCTCCCCAGGGAATCGGCAAGTGGTTAGGGTACATCGATAAGTTAATTATTTTCCCAGTGCAGTTACGTCAGCAGCTTGATTGGGCTGATATCGTCTGCATTTGTGATCAAGCTTTATCCTATTTAACTCCCTATCTAAAAGATCGCAAATATTTTATCATCTGTCATGATCTGCTGGCCATCCGTTCCGCCCTAGGAGAAATTCCTGAAAATCCCACCAGTTGGACGGGAAAACAGTATCAGGCGATGATTTTGCAAGGATTAAAACAGGCTAAATATGTTGTCTGTTCTTCCGAAGCTACTCGTGCCGATGTTCTCCGTTTAACTAAAATTGCTCCCGAACAAACGGAAGTAATTGAGGATTGCTTGAATCAGGGATACAGTCCGATGACAAAAGCAGCAGCAGTAGCTCTGGTGGGCAAATTTAATATCAACCGTGATTATCCTTGGCTAATTCATGTCGGAGGCCGCCAATGGTATAAAAATCGATTGGGATTGCTGAAAATATTCAAGAGGTTAATCACTTTCTCTGGTCTGGAAAATTGCCGATTGATCCTGATGGGAAAACTTTTGCTGCCAGATATGCGAGAATTTGTTAATCAGAATAACTTGTCCGCACAAGTAATCGAATTAGGAACCGTCTCTGATGATGACTTACGCGCCTTTTATTGCCTAGCAACTGCTTTAATTTTTCCCTCCTTTCAGGAAGGATTCGGTGTTCCCGTGATTGAAGCTCAATCCTGTGGTTGTCCCGTCTTTACCTCCAATCGTCTCCCCATGACTGTTATCGCTGACGATGCGGCAGTGTATTTCGATCCCACCGAACACGAGGCTGCTGCTACTATTATTGCAGAAAATCTTCTCGCTCCCGATCGCCTGGAAGATTTGAGGCAAAAAGGTTTTATCAATGCCACTCGCTTTACTTACGAAAGAATGATCCAATCCTACGACCAATTATTGCCAAAATTGTAGTCTAGAGCTTTTTGGCGACTCATTAAGTACCTAAGCAAAATTAATTACACATTTCGATAAAGCTTTTGCCTATTGCCTTTTGCCTATCCTAACCAAGAAATTAATTTTGCACGACTACTTATCATCGAAAATTTGGGTCTGAAACCCCGCCGTTTTAGGTTGGCTTTACTGTTAAATATGAGCATCGTTTACGAAATATATGCTAAAATGTGAGACATGGAAAAAGCCTATTCGTTTCGATTTTACCCCACACCCGAACAAGAGTCGCTATTGCGGCGCACATTGGGCTGTGCAAGATTGGTTTACAATAAAGCTCTCCATCTCAGAACACAAGCATGGTACGAAAGACAAGAAAGAGTAGGATATACTGAAACTTCTTCAATGCTAACCGATTGGAAAAAGCAAGAAGAATTAGACTTTCTCAATGAGGTAAGCTGTGTACCTTTACAACAAGGGTTAAGACACCTACAAACAGCTTTTACTAACTTCTTTGCTGGTCGTACTAAGTATCCTAACTTTAAGAAAAAACATCAGGGAGGAAGTGCCGAATTTACCAAATCTGCTTTTAAATTTAAAGACAAACAAATCTATTTAGCCAAATGCACAGAACCCTTACCTATTCGATGGTCAAGACAAATCCCAGAAAGCTGTGAACCAAGCACAGTAACAGTCAGATTACATCCATCAGGACGTTGGCATATTTCAATTAGATTTGATGACCCAACGATTAAGCCTCTACCAGTAACAGATAAAGCCATCGGAATTGACTTAGGAATTAGTAGCCTTGTCATTACCAGCAATGGCGATAAAGTATCTAATCCCAAGCATTTTAAGAAACATTATCGGAGACTGCGAAAGGCCCAAAAAAGCCTTTCTAGAAAACAGAAAGGCTCAAAAAATCGGGAAAAAGCAAGAATCAAAATAGCCAAGATTCACGCTCAAATCACCGATAGCAGAAAAGACCATTTACATAAGCTAACCACTCAATTAGTTCGTGAAAACCAAACGATTGTGGTTGAGAATTTAGCCGTTAAGAATATGGTCAAAAACCCGAAATTATCTCAGGCAATATCTGATGTAAGCTGGGGAGAAATCACCCGACAATTAGCCTACAAATGCCGTTGGTACGGAAGAAATTACATCGAAATAGATAGATGGTTTCCTAGCTCTAAAAGGTGTAGTAATTGCGGGTACATTGCTGAGAAAATGCCGTTAAATGTTCGAGAGTGGGACTGTCCAGACTGTGGGACGCACCATGACCGAGATATTAACGCTAGTAAAAATATTTTGGCCGCAGGGCTTGCGGTGTCAGTCTGTAGAGCGACCATAAGACCAGAACAGAGTAAATCTGTTAAGGCAGGTGCGGAACCCCGCAAGGGAAAGAAGCAGAAACCTAAATCGTGAGGTTTGGGAATC
>NZ_JAPZSS010000186.1:0-1374 GCF_027532015.1 Microcystis sp. LE19-131.1A
CACAACTGTATCCGTAGCGGTACAACCTGAAGCGGTATGGGTAGCGGTTACGGTGTAAGTAGTAGTCTCGGTTGGGTTAGCGGTTGGGTTAGCAATCGTTGCGTCTGACAATCCGGTAGCAGGTGTCCAAGCATACGTTACGCCAGCAACCGCAGTTGCTCCTATTGCTAAACCTGCTGGGTTGATAGTACACGTTTTTGTGAAATCAGCTCCTGCATTGGCAACTGGTAAAGTAGTATCAACGGTTACCACAACTGTATCCGTAGCGGTACAACCTGAAGCGGTATGGGTAGCGGTTACAGTGTAAGTAGTAGTCTCGGTTGGATTAGCGGTTGGGTTAGAAACTGTTGCATCTGACAATCCTGTAACAGGTGTCCAAGCATACGTTACACCTGCAACGGCGGTTGAGCCAATTACTAAACCTGTTGGATTAGTTACACATGTTTTTGTAAAATCAGCTCCTGCACTGGCAATTGGTAAAGTAGTATCAACTGTCACCAAAATTGTATCAGTAGCGGTACAACCAGAGGCGGTATTGGTAGCTGTTACGGTGTAAGTAGTTGTTGCGGTTGGATTTGCGGTTGGATTTGCAATCGTAGCATCTGACAATCCTGTAACAGGTGTCCAAGCATACGTTACTCCTGCAACGGCTGTTGCGCCTATTGCTTTTCCACTTGCATTTGTTACACATGTTTTTGTGAAATCAGTTCCTGCATTGGCAACTGGTGCAGTAGTATCAACTGTTACCAAAATTGTATCAGTAGCGGTACAACCTGAAGCGGTATGGGTAGCAGTTACGGTGTAAATAGTAGTTGCGGTTGGATTTGCGGTTGGGTTAGCCACTGTTGCTTCTGACAATCCTGTGGTTGGACTCCAAGCATAGGTTACCCCCGCAACGGCTGTTGCTCCTATTGCTAAACCTATTGAATTAGTTACACATGTTTTTGTGAAATCAGTTCCTGCGCTGGCAACTGGAGTAGTTAAATCAACTGTTACTATAACCGTATCAGTAGCCATACAACCTGTAGCGGTATTGGTAGCTGTTACCGTGTAAGTAGTCGTTTCGGTTGGGTTTGCGGTTGGGTTGGAAACCGTAGCACTAGACAATCCTGTAGCAGGTGTCCAAGCATACGTTACGCCTGAAACTGCTGTTGCTCCAATTGCTAAACCTGCTGTGTTGACAATACACGTTTTTGTGAAATCAGCTCCTGCATTGGCAACTGGAATAGTTAAATCAACGGTTACCACAACTGTATCCGTAGCGGTACAACCTGAAGCGGTATGGGTAGCGGTTACGGTGTAAGTAGTAGTCTCGGTTGGGTTAGCGGTTGGGTTAGCAATCGTTGCGTCTGACAATCCGGTAGCAGGTGTCCA
>NZ_JAPZSS010000177.1:0-21317 GCF_027532015.1 Microcystis sp. LE19-131.1A
GAAATATTATGGAGATTTTTAAAATATGAATGGATTGAATTTAGCGCCTATAAAGACCGAAAGAGCCTCCTCGCTTACGTTAAAAAAGTGCTGGACAATTTTGGAGGCGAGTATGTAATTAATTTTGCCTAGGTACTTACTAATATTGTCAATGACTATGTACAATTATTATTAAATTCGATTAAACAAGGAGTTTCCCAAGTAAGTCCACCCAGTCAGGTTACTTGAGGATTTTGGTTACAAGTTGGGGGTAAAACGGGGATTTATTTAGTGACAAAAGGTTCAACACAAGCTAATATTAAAGTTGCTATTGAATGGGAATTTAACCAAGATAAGGGAGGTTAGTATGCAAGTTCAAGTCGAAAAACGGTATTATACACCCGAAGAATATTGTCAGCTAGAAGAAACAGCAGAATACAAAAATGAATATCTAGATGGAGAAATTATTCCTATGACGGGAGCAACTACTAATCATAATCTGATTGCTGGTAATTTTTATAAAAATTTTCCGACTAAGATTAACAATGAAGATTATTGGGCTTTTATGAGTGATGTCCGGTTATGGATGCCAATATATCGCTTTTATACTTATCCTGATGTCATGGTGATTAAAGGCAAACCATTATATGAAGGAAAAGGCACAAATACTGTAACTAATGCGTTAATCATTGTTGAGGTTTTATCAAAATCAACCCGAGATTATGACCGCACTGATAAGTTTAAATTTTATCGCTCAATTCCTGATTTTAAGGAATATATTTTAATCGATCAATACCGTTATTATGTTGAACAATTTTATCAACAAAATAATGGAGAATGGTTGTTTAAAGTTTATGAATCAGACAAGGATGCTTTAAGGTTTTATTCTGTAGATTTCCAAATTTCACTGATGGATATTTATCAACGAATTGATTTTAATTTAATTGAAGAATAATGATTAAATCTAATCTCAATTATCTACCAAAATCAGTTGATATTGCGATTCTCAAGATCAAGAAGGAAACCCAACAAAAAAATAAGAGGATCGAAATAGCGATCGCTCATTCAGACGGATTTAGGTGTTGGGTGTTGGGTTTCGTTCCGAGGTCCCAATCTATGAAACGATGCGATCGCACTTCGTCAAATTCAGCAAAATAAGCTTTAACCTCATGCCAGAAATTTTCAGACTGGAAGGCTATGTTTTCTTTTTCTATGCTAATGAAGGCAATGAACCCATGCACGTTCACGTTCGACGCGGCGGGGGGTATGCTAAATTTTGGCTAGAGCCGCTAGAATTGGATTATGCTAAAGGTTTGAAAACTAAAGAAATTGTTCGGGCTGAAATTATCATCACAGAAAACTTAGAAACAATACGGAGGAAATGGCATGATGTATTTGGTACATGAAAGCACAGTAAAAGCTCAAAAAGTTTGGGTTGAAGATAAATGGATTTGTATTCGTTTAGAAGACGATAGAGAAATTCGTTTTCCTGCCTATAAAAATAAACGGTTATCAAAAGCAACTTCTGAACAATTAGCAGAGGTTGAGTTAATTTGTGATGGGACGGGATTACATTGGGAAACCTTAGATGAGGATTTGTCTATCATTGGCATTTTAGAAGGAAGATTGGGCGCTTAAATTTTAAATGCTTAAACAAACCTACCGAACCTAGCAATCATAGTAATTATCCTAGGTTGGGTTAACACAAGGAAACCCCACAAAAAAATAAGAGGATCGAAATAGCGATCGCCCTTTTTAAAATCCTACAGTAATCATTTTTCCATAGCTCCTTTGCTTCCTTGTAGCCTTGTTTGATTTGCACTGTGAATTTATCTGTCACCAGTAAGACTTTTGATAATCTTTTTAGCCAATCGCTCATTAATTTCTCGATGTCTGGGAATTGGTTCTGTTTTTCCAGTATCTGGATTATGGTAAATATCGTGTTTCCCTCCACGTCTAATCAAATAGCAGCCAGCTTGCTCTAATTGTGCAATTAAATCATGTCTTTTCATGCGAGTTCAAACTCTGCAACTCTCTTGATTCCGGGGATTTCTTCCGTAGTAAATGTTTTGTAGAGATCGACCAAGTTTTCGATTAATTCTTCTAAGTCAACACCCTGGGTCCAATGATCTGGGAATTCATTCAAATAGCCCAAGAACATCCCATCTGATTCTTTCCAATATGTATATGGAATCCTCATGGTGAAATCCTCATTCTGCGTTGCTAACGATATTAAGTTGACCCCTATTATAACGGAATTGCTCCCAAGCCACGATCAGCTTTATTATCAGGGTTGGCAGCGAGATTGCCGCCTTAGACTTCGTTAATGCAGCCGACAAAATTTGCGATCGCCTATTCAGACGGATTGAGGTGTTGGCTGTTGGGTTTCCCTTTCCCCTAAAATTGAGAGGTTTTCTTCAACCTATTGATTCGCTCAACCCAACCTACAAAATTAGACTTTGATTAAGTATTGACTGATTCTAGATGCCTTAAAATCTGTTCTCTTAAATTATCCAAATAATTCTCTACCACATCCCAAACTGTATTAAGGTCAATTCCTCCTAAATAATCATGTACTAAAATATTCCTAAAACCAGAAATATTACGCCAGTTAACATCGGGAATGTTTGCCTTTAATTCCTCCGAAAGCCGTTGAGTTGATTCTGCAAAGTTTGTAAGCGTCTAATGATGGCATCGCTGATCATTGAATTAGCAAAAAACTCCAGTTTTCCTCCTTGGGAATACTCCTTAATTTTATCAATACAGTCTAAAATGTATCCAAGATAAACTTGATCTTCATTCATAACTTAATTGCCTCCTTTAAGATTCGCTGTTTAATTAGATGATGAAGGCTTTTTTCAGTTACTACATCCACTTTACACCCTAAGAGATCCTCTAAATCAACTAATAATCCACCGGGAAACCAAGGGGATGTTTTAGCTAAATCATAATCAATTAAAAAATCAATATCACTATTTTCGGTTTCCTCACCTCTAGCAACGGAACCAAATACACGCACATTAAAAGCACCATGTTTGGTGGCAATTTTTAGGATATCCTCTCGTTTGTCTTGTATGAGTTGTTTTAGGGTCATAAAATAACATCCATCGCGAAGGTTTTTAATGAACAATTAACAGACTAGACTAGAAAAAACTAAATACTGATAACAATTATCCTAGGTTGAATTGACCCAAGGAAACCCAACAAAAAGCCATGAGAGGAGGGGAGAGCCGATTCAGACGGATTTAGGTGTTGGGTTTCGCTTTCCCCCTAAAATTGAGAGGTTTTCTTTAACCTATTGATTCGCTCAACCCAACAAAAAGGACTAGACCGCGCCTAATTCCCGTAGGAGTTCCATAACCGCTTCATATAACGCCGCGTTTCCTTGCTGGCGGAACAGTTCGGCGGCTTGTCGGAAATCTCTGATCGCTTTTTCCCTTTCTAGTCGATAGTAATAAAGAACCCCGCGATTGCTGTAAGCGTCGGCTAATCGGGGATTAATGTTGATCGCCTGATTGTAATCGGACAGGGCGAGGTCTGGTTTCCCCTGTTCTTTGTAAAGAAGCCCGCGATTGACGTAAGCCTCGGCCAATCGAGGATTAATGTTGATCGCCTGATTGTAATCGAACAGGGCGAGGTCGGGTTTCCCCTGTTCTTTGTAAAGAAACCCTCGATTGTTGTAAGCTGCGGCGAATCGGGGATTAATGTTGATCGCCTGATTGTAATCGGACAGGGCGAGGTCGGGTTTCCCCTGTTGGTCGTAAAGAGTCCCGCGATTGTTGTAAGCTGCGGCTAATCGGGGATTAATGTTGAGCGCCTGATTGTAATCGGACAGGGCGCGGTCGGGTTTCCCCTGTTCGTAGTAAAGAAACCCTCGATTGTTGTAAGCTGCGGCTAATCGGGGATTAATGTTGAGCGCTTTGTTGAATTCAGCGAGGGCGCGGTCGGGTTTTCCCTGTTCGCCGTAAAGAAGCCCGCGATTGTAGTAAGCTTCGGCCAATCGGGGATTAATGTTGAGCGCTTTGTTGAATTCAGCGAGGGCGAGGTCGGGTTTTCCCTGTTGTAGGTAAAGAAGCCCGCGATTGCTGTAAGCCAGAGCTAATCGGGGATTAATGTTGATCGCCTGATTGAATTCAGCGAGGGCGAGGTCGGGTTTTCCCTGTTCGGCGTAAAGAAACCCGCGATTGTTGTAAGCTTCGGCCAATCGGGGATTAATGTTGATCGCCTGATTGTAATCGGACAGGGCGAGGTCGGGTTTCTCCTGTACGCCGTAAAGAAACCCGCGATTGAGGTAAGCCTCGGCGTATCGGGGATCAATGTTGATCGCTTTGGTGAATTCAGCGAGGGCGAGATCGTATTTTTCCTGTTGGATGTAGTCAACTCCCCGGTTATAGTGGCCGATCGCGTCTTGATTGTTCCCTTGAGCGATCCGGGTTTCGGCTGGTTGTCGGCTCTCTAGCGCCATGACGGGGCGAACAGTCGCGAGAGTGGAAAGGCTGATTAGGCTAACGGTGGTAAGAAGGGCAAAGGATTTCATGGCTAGTTCCTCAGTGGGGATGGTTTTAAATTCTACTTAGGGTTTGCTGAAAAAGTTTTTCCCGGGGGCAGGGTGTGGAGTGTAGATCACGCCACGGGTTGGCAGTTTTTGATTTCAAAAAAGCCTAAAAATATTATCCAACAAGGTTTTTAGATTTATTCAGCCAGCCCTACTTATACTAAATCTGGTTATTAAAAACTGATGATTTATTCTCCGTTTTGCCTCTTGCCTCTTGCTTCATCTCAATAAGCAATTTAAATGCGCGGGCAGTTTACCTAGCAGCAGTCAAAGGCAATCAACCAACTCTTAACGATAAGATTCAAGCTCTAAGTATAGAGGACAATTTTAAAATAAGTATTGAAAACAAGGACAGCAAAAAACTTGAACAACAAAAACTAGAACAGCAAGGGATGGGAGCAACCCCATCCCCAAACTAGACAATTATGCTATTCTTTTTTATACATCACCTCCACCACGGTATGAACGTTACCCCTGGGATGAAAATCCCCCTTAACTTTCATCTGCAAGGGTTCGCAAGCGGCCACCAAATCATCTAAAATTTGGTTAATTGCTTCTTCGTGGGAAATATAACGATCGCGATAACTATTAATATAAAGTTTAATCGCCTTTAATTCCATCACCTTTTGATCGGGAACGTAGCTAAGATAAATAGTGGCAAAATCGGGATAACCGGAAAAGGGACACTTACAGGTATATTCCGGCAGAGTAATATGAATATCGTAATTTCTGCCGGGGCGTGGATTGGGGAAAGTAATTAATGTTCCTTCGGCAATTTCTCTTTCCCCGTACTTAACTTCAATTTTTTCGGAAGACTGAACCATGTTTTTTTCCTAACTAGACACTGTTTCCTATCATAGCTGGAATATTCTCTCGAGAGGTGTTACCGAATCAAGAGATGAATAGTAACTCCTGCATCCTCTTGACAAATTAGCTTAGTCCCGGGTTGAAAGAGTGCCGAGAAGACAGTTGAGACTGAAAATCAGCCAGACCCAACTTTTCAGGTAAAAAATGCTCTATGATTAACCCTAAAGATACTGTAAAACTGGTTTCATGCTCTCCGAGATTAAAAACATAGCCGAGAGTCTCGCACCCCGATTAGTGGAGATTCGCCGCCACATTCACGCGAATCCAGAGTTAAGCGGGCAAGAATATCAAACTGCCGCCTATATTGCCGGGGTTTTGTCTTCCTGTGGTCTATCGGTGCAGGAAGCGGTGGGAAAAACGGGAGTTAAGGGAGAATTGGCGGGAAAAGGCAGTGATCGAAGGATTTTAGCCATCCGGGCCGATATGGATGCCCTACCGATCCAAGAAAAGACCGATTTAGACTTTGCTTCCCGCAAACCGGGGATTATGCACGCCTGCGGTCACGATGTTCATGCTACCGTCGGTTTAGGGGCGGCGATGGTGCTTTCCCGTCTCTCGGAACCTTTGCAGGGAAAAATACGCTTTCTCTTTCAACCAGCAGAGGAAATCGCCCAGGGGGCCAATTGGATGATCCGGGAAGGGGTGATGCGGGATGTCAGCGCCGTTTTCGGGCTGCACGTTTTCCCCTCGATTCCGGCCCGATCGATCGGGGTTCGTTACGGGGCCTTAACTGCGGCTGCCGACGATCTGGAGATTTTTATTCAAGGGGAATCCGGCCACGGGGCCCGGCCCCACGAGGCGATCGATGCTATCTGGATCGCTTCGCAAGTAATCACCACTTTGCAACAGGCAATTAGTCGGACTCAAAACCCTTTGCGTCCCATTGTCCTCACCATCGGCCAGATTAGCGGTGGTCGCGCCCCCAACGTCATCGCCGATCAGGTACGCATGGCAGGAACAGTGCGATCGCTGCACCCAGAAACCCACGCCCATCTCCCAGAATGGATCGAGAGTTTGGTCACGAATGTCTGTAGCACATATAACGCTAAATGTCAAGTAAATTATCGTCGGGGTGTGCCATCGGTACAAAATGACCAATTTTTAACTCGTTTGGTGGAAGAAGCTGGTTTAGAAGCTTGGGGACGGGATCGGGTTTTAATTCTCTCGGAACCCTCCATGGGGGCCGAGGATTTTTCCCTTTATTTGCAACAGGCCCCGGGGACAATGTTCCGTCTGGGAGTGGGTTCTCCTCACCTCCTCAATCCCCCCCTTCACCATCCGGAATTTTTAGTGGATGAGTCGGCAATTCTGACGGGAGTGATTACTTTAGCCTACGCGGCCTATAAATATTGGCAAAGGGAAGATTAAACCGGTTTTTCAAGATAATTTTATGGAAATTTGGCAAGATTTAGCTATTATAGCTTGGACAGAATTGCTGCTGGATAATTATGAACGGTTAATCGGGCGATCGCTTTTACCCCGGATCGGTACTGGCAAAGAACAGAGTAAAATGCTCTTTTATGCCCCTTTTGTCCTAGTTTCCCACGGTACGCAAACTAATCCGATCTTCAATTATGGTAATCGCGGCGCCCTCGATCTCTGGGGTTTAACTTGGCAAGAATTATTAGCAACTCCTTCGCGAGCGACGGTAGAGGGAGAGGAAATCGCCCAAGAACGCCAAAAAATGCTGGATTTAGTCAAAAAACAGGGCTATATCAACGATTATCACGGGGTAAGGATCACGAAAAACGGTCAACTATTTCGCATCGAAAAAGCGATCGTTTGGAATATCATCGATCGTGATGGCATTTATTGCGGACAGGCTGCCACTTTTGCCGATTGGATTTTTCTCTGATTTATCGCCCCAATATGACCAACTCAGACCGAATTATTGTTCCTCTTGATGTGCCGGATTTAGAATCAGCGATCGCACTGCTCGATCTGTTGCCAGAAGTCAGTTTTTGGAAAGTGGGACTAGAATTATTTGTTAGTAGCGGTGCAGAAATTCTAGGGATTCTGCAAGAAAGACAAAAAAAGAGCTTTCTCGATCTTAAATTCCATGATATTCCCAATACGGTCGCTGGGGCCTGTCGTTCCGCCAGTCGCTATCGAGTGGATTTACTCACCCTCCACGCAACAGCCGGACGGCAAGCAATGACGGCGGCTAAGGAGGCAATTTCTGACCTGCTATCGCCGCCAAAACTTCTCGCTATCACCGTTTTAACCAGCCTTAACGCCAGGGAATTAGCCCTCGACCTCAAAATTCCCCTAGAACTATCGGAATATGCCTTAAATCTGGCATTATTGGCCAAAGAATCGGGAATTGATGGGGCGGTTTGTTCTCCCCAAGAAGTGGCGCAATTGCGTCGCGTCTGTGGAGAGGATTTTCTCTTAGTTTGCCCCGGAGTTCGTCCCTCCTGGTCAAGCAAAGGGGATCAAAGTCGGGTGATGACTCCGGCCCAAGCGCTTAAAGCTGGGGCTGATTATCTAGTAATTGGACGACCGATCACTGGTGCTGAGGAGCCAAAAGTAGCATGGGCAAAAATTTGTCACGAATTAGCCGATATTTAGGGGTATTACTGGTTATGTTCGGGATTAACTTGCCAGCAGTTAGTCTTCCTCTTTCTAGCTGTCCGGAGGATTTAAATCTTTTAGTCGATCGCCTCTTGTCAGATTTACCCGGTTATGCTAATCGAGTTATTACCCGTTCCCAAATCGATCAAGAATTATCTACACCGGTTTTTGTGATTATTGCCGGTCGTCCCGAATTTGCACCCCTACCTTTAAGTGCTAATCAATATTCTGGTCAAATTGCCGATGACACTCAACAGGTTTTTTTTACGACTTTAGAGCGTCAGTACAGCAAAAATCGCTCTGTCACTCTCCAAAATTATCACTGGTTATTTTTAACTAAAACTGGGGAAGGATGGCGATTAGTGACGATTTACAGTCAATTAGCTGCCCTTGAACCTGCTCAAGTCCCCTTACCTCCCTTAGAAACCAGCCAAGGCACCATCGGCCAAGCGGTGCGTCTCTGGCTGCGGGACTGCGAAGCGGGTACATTGCGCTAAATTCGCTCGGCCAAAACAAAGCGATCAAAACCTGCTAGGTCATTAATAATCTGAATTTGTCGATAATTGCCCTGATTTTCCAGCATTTGCGCTACTTTTTCCCCTTGACCGGCTCTCATTTCCACTAGCCAAAGGCCTCCCGATCGCAGATAATCGGGAGCAGTGGCCACTAGATAGCGCAGCGCGGTCAATCCGTCTTCACCTCCATCGAGGGCCAAACGGGGTTCATGTTCCCGCACTTCAATTTGTAGGTCGAGGATTTCTGCACTGGGAATATAGGGGGGATTGGACACCATACCGCTAATCTGTCCTTTCCACTTCTCTAGGGGTGTCCACCAAGAACCCTGTTTTAAGATAATTCTGTCGGCAAAACCCGTCTTGATGATATTTTCTTTGGCGATCGCTAAAGCCGTTTGACTGTAATCAATAGCATAGATCTCTGCTTTTGTCAAGATACTGGCTAAACCAATAGCGATCGCACCGCTACCGGTTCCCAGATCTACCCAGATTCCCCCGTCGTCTCCTCTGACGGTTTCTCCAACGATATCGATTAATAACTCGGTTTCGGGACGAGGAATTAAGACCCCTGGGGAGACTTTCAGGGTAAAATCACGCCAGACCACCGATTCGAGCAAATACTGCAAGGGAACCCTTGCCTTAAGGCGTTTTTGCCAGCGTTTAGTAATTTCCGACCAAGAATAACTCAAGGGGATTTTTTCTCGTTCGCGAAAGGATTGTAAGCGCAGGGAAAGAGTATCTAAATCTGTCACTGCTTGCAGAAATATATCCACTTCCTTCGGAGATAGTTGCGCTTGCGCTAAATCCGCGATCGCCTGTTGGCGCCATTGACTTAATTCTTGACCGGAAATACTAGCAGACACAAGGCTTAACGATTGGGGGCGGGGGGATTATTGGTATTATTATTAGGGCGTGGCTGATTTGCTGGGGGTTGGTTGGGAGCATTTTGGTTACTATTTGCTCGGATAAAATCAATCGTTTCTTGGCTAGGATAGAGGAGAATTTTAGTTAAAGCTTCATCGTTACTTTGTTGTAGGGTGGCGATGACACTTTCTAAGGGAATAACATCAATTTTCACCGTGGCTGCTTCGGCGGGATTGGCTTTTTTATATTGTTCTACCATTTGCAAAGCGGCGGCTTTTTCAAAGAAGAAAGGAATAAAATCCTGATTATTGCGATTGACCACCAGAAAATTACTCTCTTTTCCTGCTTTCGGCACAAATAAAGGTACACCACCTTGATACTGTTGACCTCTTTCACTGAGCAGTTTTTTCGCCGATTCTACTTCCGACTCTTTGGGAACAAAATCGATAATTAAACGATTTTGATCGGTTTGACTGGTTTGCATTTTATAGACTTGTGCCAAGGAAACAGCCTGAACTTTAACTTTGCTGGCCACTTCAGGATTCTCTTTTTTCAGTTGTTCAAAAAAGTTTTGTGCGTCCTGCTTACTGATAAAAACCCCCGTGAATTTCTGTTCTTTTTCTACGGCAATTAAGGGAACTCCTTGATCATCGGCAATAGCGAAGACAGGTACAGACTGCAAGGTTTTGACGATTTGTTCTTCCGGTAAAGCGAGTGCTTTAGAATAGCTGCCCAGCAGCGAAGTCAACATTGTCGTTCCTACTAAACCAAGAGTTGCCGTCCAACGAATGAGAGATTTCATCAAAATAATTACCTCGTTATTACTATTAACCAATATTTGCCGTTAATCTGAACTATATCGTCTGCTTAACTCCTCCGATTAGGAGTTTTCTGATGAATAACCAGCCCCAAAAGTTCCCTTTATTGGCTTGGTTCTGAACTATCATAGCTAAAAAGATCCGCACTTGGTGAGATGAGGTGGCAGCGTCAGCCCGGAAACAGGAACAATTTACGGGCTGATCTGGGAAATAATAGGGATTAATTAGATTTTTTAAGTTAAATTCTCAGAAAAAATCCCTTTAGCTCTGGTTTAAGCTGGCTTTTACCCTAATAAGCCCCAACTTGACCTCAAAAGGCATCCTTTTGTCTGAATCAGTTAGTCAACGGGCCACCTTTTGATCTTGGCACTACTAATGACTTTCCGAGAGATGGTGCGGATGGGCGATCGCTAACCGCAGCCATTGATAGGAAACTAGATTTAAAATCAGTCCGATGATCAATAAAATTGCCATGAGAGCAATTTGATACCAGGCGATCGGTCTGACCAAAAGATCGGCGATCAGATGGGCTAAATTCAAGACAGAATAGAGAATTGTCAGCCAGAAATGGACTTTTCGCAAGGAGCGACTTTCGCTAAAATTGACCCCGATAATCGCTAACATTGGCAGCAAAAAAAAGAGCAACATTCCCCAGAAAATCGGATCGAGATTGCTGGTTTGATGACTCTCGACGATCGATTGACCATGGAAGAGTGGCATTAACCCCAGTTGGGTGTGAAATAGAGTTCCCAAGAGGAATGTTGTCCAGAGAGCGGCAATTTTTTCGGGATATTTCGCTGTTTTCACGGTAATTATCCTCGGAATTAGTTAAATAAAAGCTCGGGCTAGGTGAGAAAGTATTCTTAAATTGTTCCTAATCACTACATTCCAGAAAAAGTTGCTGTATTTAAAAGGTCAATTTAAGTCTGAATGGCATCACTATCTGATCCATCGAAGTCTCACTCCGAAGTCTCACGGCCGAAACCTGATTCCTCACCTAACGGAAGATTTTTGATTTTTGCAAGAGGTCTAATGTTCATTTGACTTAGACTAATAGGCAACCATATATATTATATCCCACGCGGCAATTTCTCTATATTTAATAAATCTTGACATTTCTCTCCCCAACTAGCGATTCAGATTTTGGAGTTTTTGGGGACTTCCAGGGTTTTGATCTCTCGAATGATAGGAGCGAGTGCTGCTAAATCAGCGACTGCTTAGGGTGTAATAGCAAATCTATTTTTAATAGTTTGATAACTCCCAATCTAACTTTAACTTCCCACTATCCTATAACTTATTAAACAGGATTTAGTATTGGCTGATTTTACCTTCGATCTCCCCTGCCACCCTTAATAAAGGAAGTGCCGATCCCCCCTTAATCTCCCCTTGATAAAGGGGGGAAATCTGACAACTTTTAACATCTACCTACTTACTAGGTTGATTTTGCCCGGGCCAGCCAATGGAGGTTAAAGATTGCTTGATAGATGGGATTATGGACCCGCAGCTGGCCCTGATCTTTGATCACTAACCCTGATAAAAGTAACTCTTTTTCTGGGGGGCTATCCTCGGCAATCACCTCTTTTTCCCTTAAAATCCGTTCATAGAGTCTCAGGAGCAACTGGGAGCGATGACTGTTGAGAAGCCGATCGCGAATAGTCCGCAGATGTTCCGGTTCATCCTGAGCCTCCCAATTGCCAATGATCTTCTTCTGTACTAAGTCCTCAATCCAGAGGGACTCACCATTGGGTGGAATCGGTGAGGTGGCGGTGCGAATTAACTGACAGAGTTTTTGGGTCAGAAAAGGTTGACCGTTTGTCCAGGCAAAGACTTCTTTTAAGACAGTTTGCGGGTTACTAAATTTCTCGGCCAATCCGCGCAGTAAAGGCTGGGCTTCGTGTTCCTTAAAACCCTCCAATTGAATCCAATGACCGATATTAAAAGGGGTGATTTGGTGGTCGGTAATTAAATCGGAGGGGGTGACAACACCGAAGAAAGCGAAGGTCAAACGCCGATAGAGGGGGTTAAAACCGCGCTGGTTATAGCAGGAACGAATCAGGGCAAAAAAGTCATTAACCGCAAAATTTAAGCCCAAAACGCTATCGATTTCATCGATAAAAATCACGATTGGTTTCGGGGGAGAACCTTCCACTATCCCCACTTCCAGCAATAACACCTCTTCGATAAATTCGCCCAAGCGCTGCACTGCCGAGACATCTTCCCGTTCTTGCCACCAAGCTTTCAGATTGACCCTTTTGAGCAGGCCAAAACGTCGCCCTAACTCGAAGGCTATCCCCTTGTACCATTGGTCAGAAGTAACATTTTCACTGCCGATGCGGGTTAAATCAATGGGAGCGCAACAGATGCCCTCGTGTTGGAGATGATCAATCATGCGTACCATTAAACTAGACTTACCCATTTGACGGGGATTGAGAACATAGCAAAAATCGCCGCGTTTGAGGGCTTTATAGAGATAACGGTCGGCGGCGCGGACCACGTAGGTGGGTGCATCCATAGGCAAACTGCCCCCCACTTGGTAGTCAAAGGTGCTAGATTCTTCGGTACTTCTGAGCAGTTCATTTTCAAACAGTAATTCTGCTTGGGTGGCCTTGAGAATTTCTAGGGTTTGGCTGAGTTCCAGGGTGCGCTCCTGCACTTTCTGTTCTAGGGTGCGGCTATACTCGGCTAATTCTTGGGTAAAGCGAATCCGTTCCGCTTCCGCCTGTTTTCGTTCGCTAATATCGGTAAAAGCGGTGATCGCATAGATAATTTCTCCTTTTTCGTCAAAAACGGGCGTGGCATACACTTCTAGGGGGATAATCTTCTCTCCTTGGTGAACTTCTATATCATCCACCGTGTTTTTTTCCCCCCTTAAAGCTCGGACAATCGGATGGTATTCTGTGGGATACAATCGATCGGTTCCAGCTTGATATAACTGATAGGTTTCCCCCAACTGATTAGCCGTGGTGATATTAACTATCTCTTTTCCTAAAATCTCCTGGGCCGTTTGATTGGCATAATAGGGTTGACTGTCGGCATCGAGGACAAATACCCCCACTGGCATGGCTTCTAAAAATTGCGCTAGTTGTCTCTGTTTGGCTTTGATTTCGGCGTAGAGTTTGGCGTTAGTAATTGCGATGGCAGCTTGGCTAGAGAGCAATTGCAGCACTTCCAATCTTTCTTGGGTAAAAGCCCCGACGGTGAGATTATTTTCTAGATAGACAATTCCCCGCAGTTGTCCTTGGTCGAGGAGGGGGGAACAGAGCAGCGATTTGGTTTGATGGGTTTTAATATAGGGATCGTTGCTAAAATCGCCCTCATGGGCAGCATCGTTATTCAGAACGGTTTGACCGCTCCGGGCTACATAGTTAATAATTGAGACGGGAAGATGTTCTTCGATGGCATGAGATTTAAAGACTGTCACCCTGTCTTCCTGCACTGAACCGGAGGCTTCGATCGATAGTTGTCCGCCGCTTTCTAGGATAAGATAGCCCAGCTGCGCCCCAGCATTTTCGATGAGAATTTTCATCAGGGTGGCGAGTAATTGATCTAAAACTATCTCGCTAGAAATGGCTTGGGATGCTTTCATAATCGTGGCTAAATCTAACAGTTCTCCCGAATGACTAACTGAATTTTTTCTGGTGGTAGTTCTCCTAGTTTCGGTCGGGGAATTGGAACCATAATTATTGACCATTAACTGAGAATAGCGGCTTTCTATATCTTTGACTTTAGCTGTTGCTCCCCAAATAGAATAGAGATAAGCAGCTTCATTGATGTAGGTTTTGGCAATTTTTACTTTACCCCAATCGAGATAGAATTTCGCCGCTAGTTCGTTAGCCAGTGCCTCTTCATTAATGTATTCATTTTCCTTGGCTTTAGCGATGGCTAGATCGTAGTTTTCTATGGCTTCTAGATAGGATTGCTGCACTCGATCCTTTTCCGCTGCCACTAAATAAAATTTATGGAGATAGTTAGAGGGGGCTTGATTGGCCCATTCCTGTTGCTTTTTCTGATTATTCGTTACTCGTTCTAATACTTGCTTTTGTTGGTCATTGTCCAGATGACTATAAATAGCTAAATGGGCGAGGGAATCATAGAAATTATGCAGAGAAATCAAGAAAGTGGCGGTGGCTCCCCCCAGATATTTTTCGGCTTGTTTAGCGTTTTCAATGGCTTGTTCGTACTGTCCAAATAAATAACAAAGGTATAATTTATTAACAAATAAAGCACAGAGTCCGTAGAGATCATTAGCCTCTAGATGATACGGTAACATAAGAGTTTCTTGATAGTATTGTCCTTCTAAATTACCGGGATTTTCCGAGTGCCTCAGCAGATTTAAAACTGTTTGTCCGTAGATTTTTAGATAGTTGCGGGTGTTTTCTTGTTTGAGCTTAACAAAAGCCAGATCATAGTTAGCTATTTCTCTAGCTAATTCGGTTAATTCCTGTCCGATAAAGGCGGAATGAAAACAGTAAAGATAGGCGCAGGTTGTTCCGTAGTAGAGATCGCCCATTTCTAAACCGGTTTGATAGGAAGATTTTAACAAAGACAGGGAATTTTTAATCGGTTCTTTCCAGATACTAATAGTGGCGGAAAAGACGGCAATTATTTTCGGCATCAGGGCTTTGGCATGAAATTTATCAGCAATGTTTAAAGCTAATCGTCCAAATTGATAACCCGTTTCCCAATCTTCTAAAAGACCACAAAGAATTAAGCCATAATTGACATAAGTAAAAGCCGCTAGATAACTATTGCCGTATTCAATTGATAAGTTAACCTGTTTTGATACTAGGATGGGTAAGAGACGAGGTGCGGCAATATAAACAGGAGGAAATATGGCACTCGCTATCTTCATGATTGCTAATTTTTCTTCCTCATTTATCGGCGGTAAATTACTTAAATTTTCGATATTTTGACCCGCTAATTTTTGCCTAGTTTTATTGAGTTCTTCCTGAATATCTGATGATTTTAAGGATTCAGGAATCTCGAAATCTAGGCTTTTGAGGACGGATAAACCAATTTCTACCGCTTTTAGTTCGTGATTTTGGGCTTGATAAGCTTCGATGATGACTTCATAAACTTTCACCTTATCTAGGGTTGTTTTTGCCTGTTTTAACACGAGATTAGCCCAGCACTGCATCTGCTCAAAATCTCCACTTAAATAGGCGATTTCTGTGGCTTCAGAATAAATATCTAAAGTCAGTTGATAGTTATTCTTCCAGCTTGCTTTTTTGAGAAGTTTTTGAGCGATTTTAATATATTTTAAGGCTCCAGTTTGGGCATTAGCGGCTTTTGCCTTTTGGGCTGCTAGTAAATTCAAGTTAGCCACTGACTCTCGTTCTTTTTCCTCGCTAATTAGTTGATAACCAAGATTGAGATGATCGACTATTTTAAAAATTTTTTCCGATAATTCATTGGCGGCAGTATGCTGCCAAAGTAAGCGACCAATTTTTAGGTGAATTAAAGATTTTTTGCTGTCTTCGATGAGAGCGTAAGCTCCTTGTTGAATGCGATCATGAGCAAATTTATATTCTTGAATCAGTAATTGTTCATCTAATTCTGAGAGGGGAATAATTAAACCAGCTTCACTACTATAAGTTAAAATTGGTAAAAGTTCTGGGGGTGATTTTTCAGAGATTAATGCTAGAATATTTAAATTAAACTCTGCCCCAAGACAGGCCGCTAAACTTAAAATTTCCTGAGTTTCGGGAGGCAATTTCTGCATTTTACCCATCATAAATTGAATCAGATTGTCGGTACTGCCAATCCTTTGAATTTGACCGAGATGCCATTGCCAATAGCCCCTATTATTATCGGTTTTAGTGGTTGTTTGCTGCCCTGGTTGAAAAAATAGCAAATTTTCCCAGTAGATAGTTTTGAGAAATTCATTGACAAAAAAAGGATTCCCGTGGGTTTTTTGCCAGACTAAAGCGGACAAAGATTGCACATATTCGGGTGAATGGTTTAAGGTGTCAGCAATTAACTGATTGACCTGTTCAAGACCCAGAGGTTTTAAAATAACTTGATTGATAATTATGCCCCCCTGCTCTAATTTATCGAGAGTAGCACTTAGGGGATGGGTGGAATTAATTTCGTTACTGCGATAGGAACCAATTAAAAATAAATAGTCCATATCGCCATCGAGCATAATTAATTCTATTAACTGGAGACTAGCCAAGTCTGCCCATTGTAAATCATCGAGAAAGATGACTAAGGGATGTTCTGGGGAACAAAAGACCCGAATAAAATTTTTAAAGACTAAATTAAAGCGATTTTGAGTAGCGATCGCTCCTAATTGTAACACCTCTGGTTGTGGACCGATAATTAATTCTAGTTCAGGAATCACATCAATAATAACCCGTGCATTCGCCCCCAAAGACTTTAAGAGTTTTTGTCGCCATAGTTCCAGTTGTGATTGACTTTCCCCCAAAAGTTGCTTGACAAGATGAGTCAAAGCGCTAACCACGGCAGCATAGGGAATATCGCGCTGAAATTGGTCAAATTTACCAGAGATAAAAAAGCCGCGTTTTTCAGTAATTGGCTGATAAATTTCCCTAACTAGGGTGGTTTTACCCATGCCAGAATAACCCGTAACTAGCATCAGTTCGGTGTGAGAGGAGTTTTTAGCCGCCGTGGCTACCCGTTGAAAAGCAGTGAGGAGAGTGGCGATTTCTGTCTCCCTACCGTAGAGTTTTTGGGGAATTTGGAACTGATTGGCTAGATCTTGCCCAGCGATGACAAAATCCTCAATTTTACCCGTTGTTTCTAGTTGTCTTAAACATTCTTCTAAATCTGCCCGAATACCATAGGCACTTTGGTATCGTTCCTCCGGGGTTTTAGCCATCAGTTTCCTGATGATTGCCTCCACCACCGGGGGAATTTCCTCCCTGACGAGACTATTAATCTCCAAAGGTTGTTTTGCCAGATGACAGTGAACTAATTCCAAAGCATCGTTAGCCCGAAAAGGTAATTGTCCGGTGAGAAGTTCATAGAAGCTAACGCCCAAAGAATAAAAATCTGTACGGTAATCGAGACTGCGATTCATCCGTCCGGTTTGTTCGGGAGAAATATAGGCTAAAGTCCCCTCGAGGACGTTGGGATTTTTTAGCCCCGGATTTTCCCGCTGCAGGACGCTGGCAATGCCAAAATCGATGATTTTAATCTGTCCGGTTTCGGGGTTAAGAACTATATTGGCAGGATTAATATCTTTGTGAATAACCTTGGCGTTGTGAATTTTCTCTAAATTAGCCACTATTCGGGGTGCAAGACTTAAAAAGTCCCTTAAGGCTAGAGTTTTTTTGCCCTCTAGCCATTTTTTTAAGGATACACCCCCGAAATCTTCCAAAATAATCACGGGAGTTCTGCGGTAGGTTTCTAAACCATAGGCTTTAATCGCCTCCTCGAAGTTCAGGCCGCAGATGGTTTTATACTCCTGTTTGTAATGGGTTAGTTCTTGTGCGGTTGGATATTCTTGCTTGAGGATTTTGAGCATAACCGGTTGATTATCGACGGTGCGAATGGCCCGATAGACTTCCGAGTTAACGCTTTCGTAAACCTGGGCAAGAATGTCGTATCCTTTGAGAACAATCATTTTTTTACTCGGCGATTGTAAACGGCTGCGGGTCTCCCCAAGAAAAATTCTACGGGAACTAAAACAAGACTCCGCAAGGCTGACAGGACTCGATTTACCTGTGAGACGGAAGGACGGGGAGAAGGCAACACTTGCTCGAAATACTCGGAATGCAAGGTAAAACCAAAGTGAACATCTTCCGGCAAACTCAGTTTAGCAATCGGTCCGTCCTTGAGATTGTCAGGGTTAAATAACCAAGCTTCTAATACTCTGGTCGGGGTTAAAACCGTCGTCAATAGATAGCCCTGTTCTTGGGGAATAAACTGAATGCTATCTAAAATATAGCCATCGGGACAAACATAAAAATCCAGTAGTCCCCGACCTAAATGTGATACATGAGTATCACTGGCTTTTTTTTCTTGGCTAATCTGTTCAGTTAACTGATTCCAATCCTTATCGAAGGGAACCTTGGCTAATACCGAGGGCAAGTCATGACAGGGAAGTTCGGCATCCCTGAGGATGCGATTGCTTTGGTCGCGACAATCCATATACTGACGACGACAGATTAATTCGCGCACATAACCGACATAAACCTGATAAATAGCGCTGTATCCCTGTTCCAATTCCCGCGGGTCGGCGGTGTAGAGAGTGGTAGAGAACCACCCCGGATGGATGAAAGCTTGTTCGCTCATCACCCTGGCATCTTCGATAACCACTTTGCGCAGCACTCCGGGGTCAAAGGAAAACATCCAGGGGATGCCGTGGTATTCGGGGGGATAACCCTGACCGGTAAAATGTTGGATATCGTCTTTTTCGATCGCTTCGGTTAAACTAATAGTGGCGTTTTGGATGGCCACAAGCTGAATTTGACCGTTGGTACTATGGTAACTACAAAGGAAGTGATAACTGTCGCCATTGAAGGTAATTAATCGCGAGGGAACGGTGGTTTCTTCTTCCTTAAGGTCTTGACGTTTAACCAGATAAATTTGAGTTTTCGGATAGGTTTCTTCCGGCTTGATTCTGATACCTAATAGTTTGGCTACTCCCATCTGAAAGGGCATATCGGGAATCATGATATAATCCTCGGTGACGATGACCGAATGGGGGCTACCATCGAGGATAGCTCCCTGTAGTTTCCAGGGTTTAAGTTGTTTTTGTTGATCCCAAAGAACAATATACACCGAGGAATCTAAATCTTTTAACATACCTCCCGATGCAAGTTTTAGCTTTAATTCACAGGTGATAAATTCTTTGGTCTTTTTGTCGTAAAAGGGGTGAGCGGTATTTTCTAGGACTGGGAAAATAGACAAAGGCACGGAAACAAGATGTTGGTCAAAATAACCAATCGGAGTGATAGTATCCAGGGAAACGGGGTCCACTTCCCAGTAACGTCCCGCATCGGCAGTGAGAATTAATCGGGTTTCTTCTAGTTGTTTATCTTCGGAAACTTTTTCTAGTTTAACCATAGCAGTATTCGCTATTTCTGAACAACCCAAAATGCTGACCACGGCGGGAAAAGTGGCTTGACTAATATTAAATATAGGTAAAACTTTTCGCCAAAAACTATCCCAAGTTTTTAGTTTTTTACTGTAAACGTTAACTTGATTATTTTTACCTTGCAAGTCCCATTTAATAATTACACCTTCGCCAGAGAACAAATGACGGTCATTTTTTCGATGAAAAGGACAGACGATAAAAACGTATCCCGACAGATTTTCCGGCCAATGTCCCTCAGTAATTGTGGCGACTGCCTTATATAAATTGTTCTCATCCGGCCGACCGAGTTGCGAGCGACTAAAATTGCTAACGTTGACAGTATTTTGGACAGTATCTTTGTTTGACATATTCATAAGTAGAGTTTGCGGCAAAAAGTTTGTTGGTGGGGTTAGTAGCCGGTCGTCAGGAGATAGGAGTCAGGAGATAGGAGCCAGTCGTCAGGAGATTATTTTATTTATTCCCCCCACACCCTACACTCTACACCCCACACCCTACACCCTCACTGATAACTGATTACTGTTTACTGATAACTGATAGAGGATTTCACCTCTAAAAAATAGCGTCGATACAATTCATAGCCTGGTACTACTTTATCTCCCGATTGTTTGAGTAGTCCCATACTGCTGAGTTTGTAAGCGAGAATTGGGTCTAATTGTACGGGTTCCACCGCGCTCATCACCCGGTCGAGGGCTTTTGCTAGTTCAGGCTGTTGTTCTAATACTGCCCAATGGCGCCGCAGGTGATGGGCATATATCCCGGTGACAGAGGTGGCGCTGGTTAATATTTGCGTCATGGTTATTTCCTCCCGACTGAGATAGTAGAGGGCAGTTTGTACCAAAGCTGGATGTCCTCCTACTAGCTCCATCAGTTGTTGGACTTTTTCCTGATTTTCCCAGGTGAGTTGATAACGTTGGGCTAATTGCAATACCTCCTCCAGACTAAAATGACTTAACTGTGCGGGGAATCCGACGTTAAAGGGGGATTGATTGAGCTGCAGGGGAACATAAATTTCTGTGGAATGGACGACGATAAGACGGAGTTTTTGCCAGATAGGTAGGGTTTTGGATTCTTCGTACCAAGAACGCAGCAGCGGTAAAAAATCCTTGGCCACTTGGGGATGTTCAAAAATCTGATTCAGTTCATCGAGAGCGAGGACAATGGGGGCGGTAATCGATTCCAGGAGATAGTCTTGAATGTAAACCGTACAGCTAATCTTGCTACCTAAATCCTCATCCCAATACTCATCTAATTGCGGTTTTAACTGTAGTTGACGGGCGGCATTGGCACACAACCAGCGCAAAAATTGGTTTAAATCAGCCAAAATCGTCTGGTCCACCTGTTCTAAGTTCAAACTCACCGTGCGGTAGCCTTGCTGTTTAGCAAAATCGAGCATTCTCAAAAGTAGGGAGGTTTTGCCCATTTCTTTGGGAGCTTTTATCCGCACTAAAGCCCCCGGTTTCTTGATTTCCTGCCTTATCTGTTCTTCGAGGGGAAGACGTTCTAAATAAAATGGGGAACCAAGGGGAACTGCCCCATTAGGATAGGGGGGTAATGTCTCCAATTTTTCGCTCTTGGCTGCCGAATTAACCGGAATTTTGTCTTGAGGGGGTGTTTTTAGCTCAAAATTCAGGGCGGCGATTTCTTGCCAGTCGAGGCATAATCGACGACAAATTTGTTCAAAAGTGGCCTGTTCTACCGGTTTGCCAGTCAGGAAGTTGCTGACAGTAGCCAGACTAAATTCAGCTTCTTTGGCTAAGGAGCGCTGACTGCTAAAGCCCTGCTTTGTCACGGCTAATTTAACTTGATTGAGGCAGTGTTGTTGTACTCTTAGACGGCTCGATAGGGAATCTCTCATAAGAATTAGGGGTGTGGGGGAATGGGGAGGTGGGGGAATAGGGAAGTGAGGGAATTGAACTAAAACCCCAAAACGCCAACCCCCAAGGGAGCATCCCAATTATGTAATGAGTATAAATGCTCAGAAGGGTAAGAAGGCTTTTGTAATAACGATTCTGGTTCCAATCACACAATTTAGAGAACCGTTGAAAATCTATGAACTCCCGAAAAGGCTTGCCATATAAGTA
>NZ_JAPZSS010000033.1:0-35394 GCF_027532015.1 Microcystis sp. LE19-131.1A
TGAAATATTATGGAGATTTTTAAAATATGAATGGATTGAATTTAGCGCCTATAAAGACCGAAAGAGCCTCCTCGCTTACGTTAAAAAAGTGCTGGACAATTTTGGAGGCGAGTATGTAATTAATTTTGCCTAGGTACTTAATAACCCACTATGAAATTCTATCAAATCGCTGTAACCATTGTAAAATCGTTGTTAAATAAAAATCTTTCTCAATTAATTCTTAAGAATTTATAAATATTGCGGAATGTTAATTTAAATATTCTCAAGTTTTTGGAGTCAATATATAATGGTTGCTTATCTTTGTTGAAAAATAGAACTCCTGCAAAAATCCAACATCTACCATTGGGTTAGGAGATAGGATTCAGGAGACGGGATTCAGGAGATAGGAGATAGGAGTCAGGAGTCAGTAGTCAGTAAGAATTGCGGCAATTTACATTTCTCAAGATAGACAACAGAATTTATGTCCGACTACTTATCAGTTATCAGTAATCAGCGAGGTTGAATTATCGCTTTTTTCTCAAAAATTTGGATAGTATCTCAGCATATTTTAGTGAGTTAGCCATAGCAAAGTAACCTACTTTTCAGAATTTAAAAGTTAGTAGCTGATGCTATCACCTGACATTAACTGCTGCCATTCAGAATCCTGCTGATAGTGGTCAAGCATAGACTCAGCCTGCCCTTCAAGGATACGCCTGCACTCAATCAATGGTAACTTGAGAAAAGCCAGACGTTGCTCTAGGGATAAAGCTTGTTCTTCAGGGGTTAAATAAGACGGATTAGCCTCTTTCACCAGTGGGAAAACCTTCAGTTTGTCAGAAAAATCCCATTCCTATCATATCTAGATTTTATAGGACATCCTCTCAAGCTAGGCGGACTGATTAAAGAAACAAAGGAAAATGGAAATTTTGCCGATCTAGGGCTGGCCTTTGCTATAAGTGAGCTATATAGCGCCTCCTTGGCTAGTGAGGAAATTCTCAAACGCTAAAGCTGAGAACTTACCGCTATAACTAAGCACACGAATCACCCAGACTGAGAAAATATCATGCGTATCGCTCACGATGTCACCGAATTGGTTGGCCGCACACCTTTAGTACAATTGAATCGGATTCCCCAAGCGGAGGGCTGTCTTGGCCGAATTGTGATGAAATTAGAAGGGATGAATCCCGCTGCTTCCGTCAAAGACCGCATTGGCACTCACATGATTAATAGCGCCGAAAAAGCGGGTTTAATCAATCCAGAAACCACGGTTTTAGTGGAACCCACCTCTGGCAATACGGGAATTGCCCTCGCGATGACTGCGGCAGCTAAGGGTTATCGCTTAATTTTAACTATGCCGGAAACGATGAGTTTAGAACGCCGGGCGATGTTAAAAGCCTACGGTGCTACCCTAGAACTTACCCCCGGTTCCCAAGGCATGAAAGGGGCAATTTTACGCGCGCAGCAAATCGTCGATAGTATCCCCGGGGCTTATATGTTGCAACAATTTCGCAACCCTTCTAACCCAGAAATTCACCGTCTCACCACTGCTGAGGAAATTTGGCAAGATACCGACGGACAGGTAGATTTTATTGTTGCGGGTGTGGGTACTGGAGGCACGATTACGGGAGTCGCTGAAGTGATTAAATCTCGTAAACCTAGTTTTCAAGTAGTCGCGGTGGAACCTTTCAATAGTCCGGTGATTTCCGGGGGTAATCCCGGTCCCCATAAAATTCAGGGTATCGGTGCGGGTTTTATTCCGGAAGTTTTACGCACAGATCTGATTGATGAGGTAATTACCGTCAGTGATGAGGAAGCTTTTCAATTTGGTCGTCGTTTGGCAAAAGAAGAGGGTTTACTTTCGGGGATTTCTTCCGGTGCCAATCTTTGTGCCGCAATTCAACTGGCCCAACGACCGGAAAATGAGGGTAAATTAATTGTGGTGATTCAGCCTAGTTTTGGAGAACGTTATCTGAGTACGCTGATGTTCCAAAATATCGAGGAGCGCGAGTTAACTTTGGTGTAAAAAAATATCCTCCTCAGCCTCTAGCAGTCAGCTTTAGTTGAGGGCTGATTGCTAATAGCAGAGAGCTTTTTAATCATATTTCAAGAGGGATTTTTTCACCTGTAGGGGTATTTGTAAAGGTTGCGGTTTGATTGCTTCTTTGCCAGAAAAATTATCCAATAAAGCCGAACGCACTTGCGTATCGGTTTCTCGCGAGAGAAGATAACGGAAGTATTCTTGGCATTGTTCTCGACGACTGGGGGAAAGTTCCATTTCACTTAAACGTCGGACGGCCATTAAGCGCATTAAGGGATCATTGACTGTTAATTTTTCTAACCAGCGATCGAAGTTTTTTGACTCATTTTCACCGCGATGGTCGAGAAAATGCCATCCTAGCAGGATTAAAGTCAAAACCGTGCCAAATCCTTGCAAAATTGAGGCCAGGGCCAACCAGCGATTTTCGGCATAGGTCCAAATTGCCACAGCGAGATAGGTGGCTAAACTGCCTAAACCGCCACAGACTACCGCTAAAGTTAACTTACCGCTATCGTCGCTGAAAAAAGCACGCCACCACAGCCACAGCGATGGCCAGTTTTGACCCTGGAGATGGTAAACTCCAATCATCGTCCCCACCCCGGTTAAAGTGGCCAAAACTAACTGCCAATTCCACGCCCAGAGGATCAAAAAACTAGCACAAGCTGCCGCCCATGTCAAGAATTGACGGGTTTTTTTTGCGGCGAGAGTTTTGATGACTCGACGCTGCAGAGCGGGAGAAAAATAGGGAGGAAGGCGGAATACTGAAGACACGGGAAGTTTTTCACTGAGGGTTTGATGATCACTATAGCCTGTTCTCAGGCAGACAGATCATTTTTCTCGGTAAAAATCCTTGTAGGAAAAGAGCGAAGTGCTAGGGTGGCCTAAAATTGCGATCGAGAATCGGCTAAAGTTCAGATTGGCGAGCTAAAGTGTTAGGATGGTTTTCAATCAAACTCAACTTTTTTTATTAATAAATAGCTGAACAATATTCTGTAAACTTATATAAAGAAACCTAAAGAAATATGTTAATTTGCCGTCTTTGGGGCAGTAAATTCTGATAGACGATCTAGAGTAGTAAGTATAAGTACCGCACCTAATTTTACCTAGTCACGCCAGCTATCTAACTCATCTATTTCACTTCCGAACAGAGTTAGAACTTTCTTTGTTACGTTCTGAGAGGCAAAAAAATGACTACTCAACTACAACAAAAAGCCGAACTTGAAATCGTCACCTTGAACCCTGTTTACGGAGTTAACTATAACAAGGGTTACATCGGTTTTACCTATGACGGAACAAATCCAGTTGGTCGAGGAATTGCTTATTTTACTAAGTGGGATAAAATGAGCAATATTTATGCTACTCACGCTCTCATCGTTACGGGTGAAAATACCTGTATTGAAGCGAATGCTGGCACGAATATGGTAGAAGAAAATCCTCTAGAACCCTATTTTCAACCTTCTAATTGCCAAATTTTCTTCCGCAAACCCAAAGATTTAACTGATGAGATTGCAGAGCGTATTGTTGAGATTCTCAAACCAGAAGTAGGTAAAAAATATGACTATAAACTAATCCTAGCTCATGCCTTTTCTGGAAGTTTACCCGGTCAGATACTCAGTCTTTTATCACGGCAAAAAATCAAAAAATTACTGTCTGAAGCTCTCAACTGTCCTGATAAATGGATTTGTAGTGAGTTAGCAGCTTACGCTTTAGATGAGCAACCTGAATACCGAGATATCGGAGTTCTGATCAATCCTAATTCTACCATTAATCCTCAAAAATTATTTGAAGATGATCTGATTTTTCAGGCTTGGGAAAATCAGGTTGCAGCAAAGTTTAAAGATTTAATCACTGGGACAACAGTAATTGCTTAAATGTCTTACATAGCAATTAAGGATAACAGTGGGGGGAGAGTATTCGCTTACTAAGGCTTAAGGGAATTAGAAAAGATTAGTAAGTAGTCGTGCAAAATTAATTTCCTAGTGAAGATAGGCAAAAGGCAAAAGGCAGGAGGCAAGAGGTGGTTAGATATGTGTAATTAATTTTGCTTAGGTACTTAACTTATTAGGAAAAGTCAATATAGCGGTTCTCGCATCTGTGCGGCACACTTAAACCTTTGCTGATTAAGCTTTTCAGAATCGGGAATGTACCTCGTGTGAATCAGAAACGCTATAATTTCTTTACCGTTGGTAGTACGCTTTCCCTCATTCTCAATACTATTAATTACCCCAAATGCAGGTCAAAATCATGAACGATACTCAAGAACAGTCCTCATTAAATTTAGAAATTTTGGCAGAACGATTAGAAAACATTGAATCCCTTCTTTTTGCCCTACATAGTAATGCAGCCTATTTAGAGAACGAACCGTTTGAAGTGGTTGAGACAGAAGAGGTGGTTCTTCAATCCCTAACCTCACAGTTAGAAAACTATATTGATGGTTTAGGCTTGCAATATTTCAAAGGCCGTGAGTTAACGCCCTATTGGAATCGCACTTGTGGCAATACCCGTAATTCCGTCCCTCCTCAGAATCTTTGGCCAAATTTAGCACGAACCTTAACCGTTTTAAACAAACTACGCAGTGATCTAGGTGTCCCCATCGTTATTACCAGTTCTTATCGAGATCCTGATTATAACGCTTGTGTCGGCGGTGTTCCTGGTTCTGAACACACTAAAGCCCTAGCCTTAGATTTTGTGGCTCGTGGGGGTACTCCTGCCCAATGGGCGGCTAAATTAAGCTCCTATCGCGGTAGAACCTTTAATATTCCGGGTATTGGTAACTATGTCTTTCACGGGGGGATTGGCACTTATCCAAGTCGAAACTTTGTTCATGTTGACACCAGAGGGACAGATGTAAATTGGACGGCTTAACTCTCTGTTGTTTTTGGTTTCCTAGCCAATATTTAACATCATTCATAGTGAGGGAAAATCTATGCTTAAAGAATCTTCCATTCAAGGATGGGTGCTCGGTTCCTTAGGAATTCTGGCTTTAAGTTTGACGTTGAATGGATGCAGTCCCGAAAGAAGGGCAATTTTACGACTAACAGCCCTCAATTTTCAGACTCAAGCCACGGAAGCGATCGCCGCCACCAAAGTCATTTATCAACTTACAGCGAATGCTAGACCTGAAAATCAGCGCCGAGAAGTCCTAGTCAGAAGGCTTTTAACTGATCCTAACCTTGATTTTGGCAATCCAGAGGCAATTAATAAAATTATTGGCCAAATACTGGGTATTAGTCCAGCCATTCCTAATCCCGTCAACGAAGCTCTCGATGATCTGCGTCAAGAATATGTCGTCGCCGCGGAAACCTTTACCAATCTTGAGCAAGCAGGCTTATTAGGGACAGAATCGAAAGCAGTGGCAAGTGCAGCCGAACCTGCACGAAGGTTAACCGTGAAAATGCTTCTTTTAGCCGAAATGATCCGTCAAAATCCCCCCAGTCCTAAAAATGCTAATCGGGTTTGGATTTTCTATCAATTTGCTCAACTACGCACTCGTTATGCTTCAGCAACCACAGACGCTGAACGAAGACAAATTATCGAGACAGCGAATCAATTGCTTGATCAACTTTTTACCATTAATGCCGAAGAAACCACAATCGTCTGTCAAGCAACGGCTAAATTGCTCTTAACTGCCCAAACGGGCGCACAACTTTCGGCTTTAATTGAAGACTACGATCGCCTCAGTCTTAACGAAATTGTGGCTAAGATTACCACCGCTTTAGGCATTGCTTCCAGTTTAAGTGGTCGCGATTTAACCAGTGTTAATAGCAAAATCACCGAGATTCAGACAAGCATTCAAAAGGATGCCGCTTTAAACCGAATTCTCAATGAACTTCCTCAACAGCGTTGGCAAGCCAGTTCTTCTGCATCTGCCCCCCTAAATTGTTCTCAGTAAACATTTAATTAACGAGAGGTTGCAACTATGCCTACTAACTATTCCGAAGCTCAACTGCAAGGAGCTTATCAAAAAGCCTTTAAAGCCTACATGGGAAGGGATTACGTCACAGGGGTTGATGTCGGTTATCAATACACGGAAGGTCAACCCACGGATAATATTGTCGTTCGAGTTCATGTTAAGGAAAAACTGCCGGAATCTAGCTTAGAAGCAGTGGAAATCTTCCCCAAAGAGATTGATGGTATTCCTCTTGACGTGATTCAAGGGATTTATCGACCTCATATAGCTGTTGTGGCAGAAACAACGTTGAAACGGCAAACTCGTCTTAATCCAATTCAACCAGGAATTAGTGTGGGTCATTTTCGGACAGCGACGGGGACTTTAGGGGCGATCGTCTATGATAAGATGACAGGAAAACCTTGTATCTTGAGTAATTGGCACGTTTTAGTCGGAAGTAAGGAAGCTTCTCCAGGGGATGAGGTTATTCAACCCGGTGCGGCTGATGGCGGACGATTAACCCTTGATCGAGTGGGATGGTTAGGGCGTTCTCTGCTGAATGAAGAAGGGGACGCAGCGATCGCTTTTTGGGATAGTCCCTCAGATCGTAGCCTTGAATTGGCTCAGTTTAACACGGGAGTGGTCGTTAAATCGGCTCGTTTGGCTAGTTTAAGCGATGTCGGTCAAATTTTAGAAAAATCAGCCAGAACTACGGGAGTAACACGAGGCAAAATTGATGGGGTGGGATCATACACTCTGACTTATCCAGTGGGCAGCAAAACGGTTCAAGGGTTCAAAATTGTGGCAATTATCCCTAATAATCCCGATAATGAGGAAATTAGCGCAGGGGGTGATTCGGGAGCAATTTGGTACGATCCTCAAACCCATGAAGGGGTTGGTTTACACTTTGCGGGAGAATCAAATCCCGATCCCAGACAAGAACACGCAATTGCTTGTCATTTACCGAGAGTGTTATCGGCGTTAAATGTATCCTTAACCCCTTTAGTACCAAAAGACGTAGATTTGAACAGAGAAAGCTTAGAAACAGTTACAACTGCATCTCCCAATCTTAATAAGATCATGGCTGAGATCAAACAACTGATCGATACCGTGAGCTTAACCGCCAATCTTCCCGTCGGAACACCTATTGATCTGCAAATTCTCCGCCAAGCGGAAAACAGACTTAAAAACATCGAATTTCGCCTACAGTTTGAATTACTGAGGGCAGAAGATAACAATGATTGGGCTTTGGCTGATTTACTTTATGATGCCATTGAACAATGCCAAAAAGCGTTAAATGCTGTCAGAGGCGCATTAATTCGTCTTGTTGTCATTGGAACGGATCACGCCCAAATTATTGCCCAATGCCGCAGTATTCGCCAAGATATTGACCGTGCGGTTCGGACACAACAGGTGATTGATTACTTCATTCGTGTAGCCATTTTAGTCCGTCGCTTTGTCGGCGTTTAATAAGTCAATTATGTCAATTTTTGACAAGGAGCATCCAGAATGAGTACCTTACAGCAAGTCATCGACCAAAATAAATACATTCCTTTCGGCGAAATTGCCTCTTCTCCGTTAAATGAGGATGAAGAACTCTGTCGAGAAATTCAAACCATCCTTAAAGGATTAAATTTATACAATTACACCATTGACGGTGATTTTGGTGGCATTACTCGGCAAGCCTTACGGGATTTTAAAGAAGAAAAAGGACTGACGGGGGGAGACATCTTGGGTCCTTCTACCGCCAAGGCACTCTTACGCTATAGTACAAACGGCGTTTTACCCCCACCCCCTCAACCCCCTCTGCCTGATGGTTTAGCTCGTGCGGTGATTCAAGAAGGTCAAAAACACGGCTTAACCTTAAGAACTCAGATTGCCTATATTATGGCAACCGTACAACATGAAACGGCCAATACTTATAAACCAGTGCGAGAAGCCTTTTGGAAAACCGAAGAATGGCGACGACAAAATCTTCGTTATTATCCTTACTACGGTCGAGGCTATGTGCAACTGACTTGGAGAACGAACTATCAGAAATATAGCAATATTTTAGGAGTTGATCTCGTTAATAATCCCGATCGAGCCTTAGAGCCAAGTATTTCTTTATATATCCTTGTTCATGGGATGGCTAATGGCATCTTTACGGGACGACGCTTAGGGCAATATGTCAGTGTTAACCGTACTGACTTTGTGAATGCGAGAAAAGTCATTAATGATATGGATCGGGCGCATCACATCGCTAACTTAGCTCAACAATGGTTAACCAAACTGAATAACTTCCCTGTCCCTGAAGCCTTACCTGAAGCTGTCAATCTTGGAGCGGGAATGCCAGCGTTTATCGAAGAAAATGTGCAACTCTCAGAAGATGAGCTTTTCCTGTTTGAGCAAATCATGAGTAGTTAAATCAGCAAGTTCCCCTCTTCTGTGTGTGGGAGAGGGGAGTTAATACTTGTTGCCTTTTGGGAAAATTGAGGATTAAAATGATGGTTAGCCGTAAAAAACTTGGAGAAAGCTTAAATTTAGAAATCGACTTAATTCCTGAGTCAAATTCTAATCGTCCCAACACAAAAATAACGCCTAGTTTCATCACTATTCATAACACTGATAACTCGGGAAGGGGGGCCGATGCTCGCGCCCATGCTCGATATGTAAAAGGTCAAGATGCTCAAAATCGGAAGGTTTCTTGGCATTATACTGTTGACGACAAGCGTTCTATTAAACATTTACCTGTCAATGAAAAAGGATGGCACGCCGGAAGTGGTGAAGGTAATAAGAAAAGTGTGGGTATTGAGATTTGCATGAATGAAGGGATTGATCAAGAAGCTGCTAATGATCGTGCGGCTACCTTAACGGCGATCTTAATGTATGACCTCAATATTCCTCTCAGTAACGTTGTTACCCATAAACATTGGACGGGAAAAAACTGTCCTCGATTACTTCTAAATGATTGGGATCGTTTTAAACAACAGGTCAAAGACATCTACAATAGTATTGAACCCCAACCTGAAGCGATCGCCGAATTATTTGCTGATGAGAGCCTGTTTGAGGGTCACGGTCAAGAATTAGATGAAGAAATCCCCAAACCTGAACAGTTAGAACATCCCGCATTTTGTAGTTTGCCGGCTGTCCCAGAGCGTCCTCTATCAGAGGATATTGACCCAAATCGGGCTTCTCTCATTCTGATCAGTCAGAAAAAATGGGTTAATCGAACGATACTCCATTATTGCTTTTTGGATACACCTAGTCGTTGGCGAGGAGAAGAAAGACAAAAAGAAGCCGTCCGCCAAGCCTTCAATACATGGAAAAATTTAGGCATTGGTTTAGCATTTGTTGAAGTTACCGATCCCAGTGAAGCAGAAATTCGGATTGGTTTTGATCCACAAGAGGGATCTTGGTCTTATATCGGACGCGATGCCATCGATTATGTGACCAATCCCCGTGAACGGACGATGAATTTTGGTTGGGATTTAACCACTCCCTACGGACGAGATACGGCATTACATGAAATTGGTCATGCCCTTGGTTTTCCCCATGAACATCAAAATCCCTTAGCTGGTATTGTCTGGAATGAAGAAAAAGTCTATCAAACTTATGCGGGAGATCCTAATTATTGGTCACGGGAAAAGACGTATAATAATATCATTCGCAAAATTTCTCCCGATTTAGTTAAAGGTTCAGGTTGGGATAAAAATTCCATCATGCACTATCATTTTAAGGAAGGATTAATCCTCTCGCCATCGGGTTATGAAACTCGACCTTTGATTCCTGAACCGGGCTTATCACCCACTGACATTGAAATAGTTAAACGTTTTTATCCGGGGACATCTGAAGTAAACATCGAACTCAAACCGTATCAGTCAATCTTAGTCAACATCAATCCTAGTGAGCAACTCGATTTTATCATTCGACCAGAGGAAACCCGAAAATATACTATTGAAACCATCGGTCATTTAGATACGGTAATTGTCTTATTTGAAGATGTCAATGGAACACCTCGCTATATGGCAGGTGATGATAATAGTGGTTTGGACAACAATGCACAAATTATCACTCGTTTAATTAAAGGACGAACCTATTATCTTCGATTACGACTTTATACCGCTCAAGCCAGTGGTCAGGGTGCAATTATCCTTTGGTAATATCTGTTGATTGACTGTTCCCTGAAAGTAGTTAAAAAGGGAGGATAGCTAGATGAAATTTAGCCTCATATTACTCATGATTATTGGGTTATTAGCGGGGTGTATGCTATCTTCTCTAGATCAACCTTTAACGCTTGAACCAGAGACAACAACTTTTTTCCCATCTTGTGACATTTCTAGACCTCTTAATCCTGACCCTGAACCTCAACCCAATGAAACAGTATTAGATCGATATTTTCGGTTAGCTTTCACTCAAGAAGTTTCTGGAAATTTCACAAAAGCTATTGATTATTATCAACAGGCGGCTAACTTATCTCAATGTGAATGCGATCGCCGACACGCTTTAGCCGGAAAACAGGCCGCCGAAGAATCACAAAATCTTCTCGAAAAAGAAGGAATAGAAAGTAAACCCACACAATTTTTCTGGGTAAGATTACAAGAATTAACGGAAAACTTACCTTGTATTCAAGTTCAATAACACAGAATTTAGATAAATTTGACAGGAGTAATCTATGAGTACCTTACAAATTATCAATCCTACCAATCATGCTCGCTTTGAATCTCTAAAACCTGTTACTTTTACAGGCAAAGTCGATCCTGGAATAGTCACTGTAGAACTAAAAGCAGACGAACAATATTCCCTAGGCAATGGTCAGGTCAAAACGGATGGTTCTTGGTCGATTACTTATTCAGGATTTACCAATATCGGTGAGCGCAAAATTACCGCCATCGGTTTTGATCAAGGAAATCAAAAAAAGGCAGAAACCAGTATCTATATTAATGTTGTTTCCGCCACGGATGGACTTGATAAAATTATCCAGATTGCCGCTAATTCCCAAATAGCCCGTTATCACTGGCTCGATCGAGGAGTTGCCCCCAAAGGTTACATTAAAGGCATGGCAGTTATCTACGCTAAGGTTTATTGCCAGCTGAAAGCAGGTAATCCCTTTGCCAAAGAAATGGCGAAAGCTAACACAGGAAACTCCGATAAAGATGCCTTAGCACACTATGCTCAAAAATTCGGTGATTTAGGGATGAATAATAGCGTGGCAGGGGTTGATACCCTCAGACATTTATTTGTCTTGCTGATAGGTTTAGGAATGCGGGAAAGTTCTGGAAAATACTGTGAAGGACGTGATCGTTCAGCCAGCAATACCACTGCTGAAACGGCGGAAGCTGGATTATTTCAAACAAGCTATAATGCCCGCAGTGCTAGTCCATTATTACCCCAATTATTTGAACAGTATTTAGCCAATTCATCAGGGTTTGTCGAAGTCTTTAAGGAAGGGGTTACTTGTTCTCCCCAAGACTGGGAAAACTATGGAGAAGGGAAAGGGAAAGAATTTCAACGCTTGTCGAAAGCTTGTCCGGCTTTTGCCGCCGAATTTGCTGCTATTGGCTTAAGAAATCTCCGAAAACATTGGGGACCAATTAACCGACTAGAAGCTGAAATTTGTCCTGAAGCTGATGCTCTGTTACAGGAGGTTCAGAAGATTGTTGAGCAATTGAATCTTTGTCCATTGTTTTAATTATCTTTTTTTCTATCTCTCAAATAAGGGAAAGGAGGGAGTTATGAAACTTTTCAATACTCTAATTGCTGGTGGATTGTTAACTATTAGCTTTTTAGTCATTCCTGGGGCAACAAAAGCTCAGACTTTTCAAGAAAAAGTGGCTGAAAACGCTGTTAAAGAATGGCAAAATTTTCATAATCCACCCATTGTTGTCAGAGCTAAAGCAGATACTGAAATACGCAGAGATACAGGAACAGCTGAAAGACCTCTAGAATATGCTCAATGTAACATAGTTAATCGTTACTGGCGCAGTGTAAAAACACCCCCTAGAGGTGACTTTTGTAGATTACCCAGAATAGCAGATAAAAATCAAGGAGGCTGGGATAATTATCCTTGGTCAGCCGCTTTTATTTCTTTTATTATGAAACAATCAGGGGCAGGTGATCAGTTTAAATATAGTGTCCGTCACGCTACTTACATCGTTGATGCCGTCAAAAATCGGAACAATCCTAATGCTTCTTTTCGAGGCTATCCCGCCGTCAAAATTAAAGACTATCCCATTGATCCGATTCGTCCATCTGTTGGCGATCTAATCTGTGCGCCGCGAGGAAAAAATGCGGGTTTAACCTATCCACAGATTATTGATCAAGGAGATTTTGAATCTCATTGTGATATTGTGGTTGCCAAAAATAACAATCAATTAGAAGTCATCGGTGGGAATGTAGGAGATAGTGTGGCAAAAACGATTGTTTCTCTAGACGATCAGGGATACATCAAAGTCACCAAACCTGATTTCAGACCTTGGTTTGTGGTTATCAAAAATAATCTCAGATAAGGTGCAACTCTTGAAGTGATGGCCAACTTGAAATCTTTCAGGAGGAAAGGCGATACATGGGAAAATCCTGCGCTTTTCCTCCCCTATAGAATTTAAGCGTATTGTAGCTGGATAAGACTATAGCAATTCCATTTGAGGGGTAAATAGAGCTTGCTATGGTAAAATAGAAAAGTTTTATCAAGAAATGAAAGAAAAAAAGCAATTAGAAACCAATCAAAATGAAAGAGAAAGACAAATAGAGCGTTTAATCAATTCGGCAAAAACTTTAAGATTGTTAATCTTTTATTTGAATTTTTTGCCAAATATAATCTTTTCAAATTTCCTAACTTGAAAAGATTTGATGCCTTTTCACAACTCCTTTAGGTTTGCTATATATTATTGTCTTTGTAAAAAATGCAAGTTGTAGCCGTGCAAAGTATATTTATGGATGTCTGAATGATGCCTATTTGAAACATAAAAATGAATTGGATTCCTTGCTCACTCTACGATTTCAGAAGTTTAATAAATCTCAGATTATGACCATCTAAAGTATAGACAACCGAAAGAACTGGTGGTCTTATCTTTGCTGTCACGACAAGGTAAATGCCTACTGATGGACAGGAGACAATTCTTGCTCTTGCAGAAGCGGAGACATCGAGATTAGTGACAGCCTCCGCAGTGGCAATTTTGGCACCTGTATTGCCTGTCCTGTGGCTCAAGTGACTATGCTAAAATCGGTCAACTAGAAATGACGAGAAACGATTTTTTCAATAGTCGCCTGGGTATCCTGCAGCAGTTTCTCGCGACTATCTCTAGTATTAGTCAGACTAGGCACGAGATTACGAGCTTGTAAAGCCATGTGAAGTTGTAGTTGAGCCACATACTCACGGATATCTTCGCGGGTTTCCGATTGGTTAGGATGAAACATAGAGAAACTGGAAGGGTCTGTCTAGCTGATGGGGTCTTGTCGATAACTCCTATACAAGTTATCACAAGACCTTAGGTTCCCGTCAAGGATTTGCTCCAACTCTACACATTTCTCAACACAACTTATAACAGTCATCTCAAGGGCGAGGTATAAAGTTTTCGGGCTCTTCGGTTTGTGTTATGCAATGGATGGGGGTTATAAGGAATGAAACCCTTATAGAGACAGACATTACCGCGATTTTTGTCAATTGTTTGCGATCTAGAGCGAACTAATCAATTAAATCCCTTGCCAGATAAGGATTTAGTCGATTTATGCCCCCATATCGAACCATACCAAGTCCCGAAGAGCCAGTTTTCGTTTTGGGGAGCCAGTCGCCAGTCGTCGATACCAAATTCTAGACAGTAATTCCCAATTCAAACGGTAGCACAGAATACAGAATCAGTCTTACTCTTGATGGGTGGTGATTCGGTAGTAGTGATGGAGGCTTAATCCTTTGCTTTACTGTGCATTGTAGTCATGGATAAAAACGTGATTCTCCATTTTTTTAGAGGAAATGATCTGTTAGTAGTGCCGTAGCCTCTTGCTTACCCAGTATCAAGTGTGTAAAATATTTATTAATAAAAATAATTGGAACCCGATCAGTCTTTAAACCTCATCCCCAGACCACCAGCCAAGCCGCCACTTAACCTGACAGTATATATTAAGAAAAGCAACAAATACTTTACAGACACAACAAAGTATGCAGCAAATTCTAGGATTAGAGACACAACCAAAAATTTGGCATTGGCGGGGATTCAAAATCACCTATCAAAGTGCGGGGGAGACAGGACCCGCGATCGTGCTTGTGCATGGATTTGGGGCATCTTGGGGACATTGGCGGAAAAATATCCCCGTTTTAGGCGAAAAATGTCGCTGTTTTGCCCTAGATTTAATTGGTTTTGGCGGTTCCGACAAACCCGAACCGAAAAACGAGATCGATTACACTTTCGAGACTTGGGGGGCGCAAATTGCCGATTTTTGTCGGGAAGTGGTGGGGGGTGCTGCTTTTTTGGCGGGGAATTCCATCGGTTGCATCGCCATTATGCAGGCTGCCGTCGATCATCCCGATTTTGTCCTTGGGGTGGCGGCGATTAATTGTTCCCTCAGACTACTTCACGAAAGAAAACGGGGGGAATTACCCTGGTATCGTCGTTTAGGAGCGGATATTGCCCAAATAATTCTCAAAAATAAAGCAATTGGGGCTTTTTTCTTCCAACAGATCGCTAAACCCCAGACAGTGCGTAAAATTCTCCTGCAAGCTTATCGGCGATCAGAAGCTGTAACGGAGGAATTAGTGGAAATAATCTTAAAACCCGCCAGAGATCCAGGAGCGATCGAGGTTTTCCTCGCTTTTACCGGTTATTCTGGTGGCCCACTCCCGGAAGACCTACTGCCGATTCTCCCCTGTCGGGCTATTCTGCTTTGGGGTAGCGAGGATCCCTGGGAACCCTTGCCCTTGGGCCAAGAATTAGCACGATTCCCGACCGTAAAAAAGTTTATCCCCTTAGCTGGCTTAGGCCACTGTCCCCAGGACGAGGCCCCAGAAATAGTTAATCCGATTTTATTAGACTTCCTGCAAGCTTATAGCTAAGTTCCTCTAGTAACCAGAAGACCGGGTATTAATCGGTTGTTGGATGGAGAAACCTCGGTTAATACTTTGAGGGGGAACTTGATTGGGGATGCCATTATTGTTGGGCGGCATTCCCTGATTGGGATAACCAGTGACGTTGGGTTGATTGCCGTAAACGGGGGTCTGATATATGGGGGGTTGATAATAGTTGGATTGGTTGCTAGAGCCAGGGACCGGGTTAGGTTTGGCATTATTCCAGGAGGGTAGAGGCCGAACATTTTGTTGATAAGGGGAATAATTTCCCTGGGGGGCGACTTGATTCGGGTTGCCCCCAGGGTTGAGATTAGAATAATTATTCAAGTTAGCAGTCCGCGAGCGATTTTCGATTTCTCTCTGTAAAGGATAATTGCTAGTGTTGCCACTAATCGGTTGCACTTGAATCGGTTGCAGACCTTTACTAGCATTCGGTACTGGATTTGGCTTGACTGGCGGCATTAACGGAGCGAATAAAGAGGGTTTCTGGTTGTCATTGGGATTAGTATTTAAAGGATCAAAAGGCTGCGTCGAGGCCGGTCTCCCCGGGCGAGCGGTATTATTATTGGCAGGAATGGCCGGCAGTGGTACGGCAGTGGGGAGAGGAGTATCGGTAATCTTGTTGCTCTCGATTTCGCGTTCCTCCAAGGACTTTCCTGGGGTATCGAATACCGAACCCAACCATTCAGGATTCTGTTGATATATCGAGAAAGCAATGAGAGCTAAGGAAAATATTCCTAGGGGCAGCCAAAATAAAGGTTGGGCAAAGGGTTTTAATCCTGCCAAGAAATAGCGCATGGAAGAAGAATCTTTATAGTTACTCATACCGCTTCACCCTCTATAGGTTTTCCTCCATGCTATCAAATCATTAAGCAGTGATCAGTGATCAGTTATCAGTTATCAGTTATCAGTTATCAGTTCACTGAGAAAACTCCCCACACCCCACACCCCATCACCCCACACCCTACACCCCACACCCCACACTGTTCACCGACTAGGTACTGATACTATTTGCGAGCAATTGTCAAACAATTGTAAAACTTCGTTATATTTAAGGAACATTTGAGAGACTAAGGAGCAGCGGAGTTGTGGCTTTATACGCGGATTTGCATCGGCATTTAGGGGGATCGGTAGTACCGAGAATTCTCTGGCGCTACTTTCACAGACATGAGCGGGATTTAGCGGATAAATTCCCAGAATATCCCGCTTTTGAGGAATTTTACACCCGCGAACGCAATAGTTTAGATGAGTATTTAGAATTACACACCCTTGTCGAAAGTGTCCAAACCGCCCAAACTTTGCCCTATTTTATCTATCGTCTGATTCGCGGTGCTTACATCTTCGAGAATCTTGCCTATTTAGAATTGCGCTATACTCCCTACTATCGCACCGACGAATATTTGAACCAGACAGAGCGAATCGAGCAAATGCGATCAATTGTCGAGATCGTTGGTCAAGCCTCGAAAATGAGCGAATATCCGATTATTACCAGTCAAATTCTCTGTATGCACTCGCGACTTCCCTACGAAGTCAACAAAGCGATCGTTGATCTGGCCCTAGGGATGAGAGAATACGTCTGTGCGATCGATATTGCTGGGGGTGATTCGTACTACCAAACTCGACTAGAGGAATTTGCCGGTTTATACAGTTATGCTAGGGAAAACGGTTTAAATACCACCGGCCATCTTTATGAAACAAAGAACGGTTGTTATCCCCAATTACTGCCCTATCTGCAAAGAATTGGTCACGGTATTCAAATTCCCCTACAATACCCAGAATTGCTGCCGGAAGTTGCCCGTCGTCATCAATGTTTAGAAGTCTGTCCCACCACCTATTTAAAAACTGGCACCCTCGAAAGTTTATCGCAATTAAAGATAGTCTTCGATCGCTGTTTTGAAGCGGGGGTTGATATTGCTATCTGTACCGATAATGCTGGTTTACACAATGTCCGGCTGCCCTTCGAGTACGAGAATTTACTCACCCTAGACGTGATCGATTTCCGACAATTACAAGCTTGTCAAGATGCGGCTTTTCGCCATGCTTTTGCCTGGCCCTATAGTCAAAAACCCGCCTCACTTCTAACCGGTTTGTTATCAGTAGATAATCCCAAATTACCGGTTTATCAGTAACACAATTAACTATAGTTTGGGTTAAGCAAATTCTTTACCGCTCCCGAACTATAGCGTTTTTCCACTCTCCTGCATCGGGTTTCGGGAATTCTACTGAATCTTGATTAAACTCAAGCCAAAGAGAGTATAAGTACACAGAGAACCGAGACCGAACATCAGGGAACGAGCGATCGGGATATTAATGATATAAAAAAGGGAAAATAGAAGCCGGAGGATCACAAAAGCGATCGCACAGTTAGCAGCTAGGGATGAGGAGACTCCTGTAACGTAGGCCATGAGAGCGGCGGCACTATAGATCATAAAGGTTTCAAAACCATTTTGATGGGCCCAAGTTGCTCGTTTGGCGTAGTATGGGAGTTGATCGAACATTGCCCGGGGAGCGGAGGTATTGTAACCCACCTTAGCTCTAGCGTAGGCCACCAGCAGAAAAGGTAGATAGACAGAGATAGCGGCAGCCACTATCGAATAGAGAAGAATGGCACTGACGGAGAGATTCATCGCTGAATTTAGTCAAAATAAAATAGGGTAACTAGCTTGCGTTGATCTTCTGCTTCCGCGCAGGTTTGCAAAAGAGTCTGACTGTCGTGGAAAGCAAAACAGATTAACTGTTGACAACGATTGATAATCTCCCGATTACAGAGGCTGCTGGCTTCCCCTAGGGATAGATGGTCATTTTCGGGACATTCCACCAGATGGATAACCTGCTGAAGTTGTTCTTGGGATTCCAGGGGCTGGCGATCGAGACTTTGGGGTAAGATCACGGTTAACAGATTAGGATCTGCCCGCATTGCCCCCTTAATGACGGCGGAATTGGTTCCCGTCGCCCCGGAGGTCATAATCCGATTGCCCGCCAGCACGAGGGCATAGGCCATCATTTCGATCAATTGCTGGTGGGTGATGGGAACGTGACGGGAACCCAATAAAGCGACGCGCTTAGAACCGGTCTGCTGAATGGCGGCCAGTTCTTGAGCTAGAGTGTCTAGGGTGTTAGTGGTATCTACAGATTGACTCAAAGACTTTTACTGCAAATTCGGACTGATTAACCGTCCGTTATTGTAGCATCGAATTGTCATGATCGGAAATTTGGCCCAAAAAACCCCAGATGCTCATCGAGGTGTCCTTTCTGTGGCGGTCTCCTTGAGCCGTCAGAAATTGTTATTGGTGGGGAAGTGCCTCTAGATTCTGCGGTAAGATAGGTGCATAGACGATATTTACCCCAGAGCCATGACCACTTCTCCTGTTCCCCAAGGGGACGATTTTAGCGATCGCCCAATCCGTCCCGTACAGTATCGGGATTTGGAAGACATTGAAGCTTTAACCCTGGATGACTTCGATGAGGATATTGATCGTCGCGCCCAAAATTTCCGCACGCAGGTGCAACGGGTGCGGCCTTGGTTTGGGTTGTTTAAAATTCTCAGTTTTTTTCCCAATCCTCTGCAACACCGTTTTCATGTCTATGTGGCCGAGTCCCTGGCCAATCGGGGAGAAGAAGGGAAAATTCGCGGGGCCATCCAAGTCACTCCTTTTAATAGTAGTCGCAGCACTTGGCGGGTGGAACAGGTGCGGGTGCATCCGGGGGAGTCTTTAGGCGAACCCAAGGGCATCGGGGCGCAATTACTGCGTTATTGTCTAGAAACGGTTTGGGAAGCCCGCACCTGGGTGTTAGAGGTTAATATCAATCAAAAGGACAGTTTGGCACTTTTCCGGCAACACGGTTTTCAGCCTTTGGCAGAATTAACCTATTGGTCTTTACCGCCGCAATTATTACAGGAATTGAGCAAACAAGAGGCAGATTTACCGAATTTACTGCCTGTGAGCAATGCTGACGCTCAATTGCTTTATCAGTTAGATTGTGTGTCTATGCCGCCGCTACTGCGTCAGGTATTTGATCGCCATATCCAGGATTTTAAAATCAGTTTAGTTGATAGTTTGTTCGGTCGCTGTCAGAGTTGGTGCGGCGGTCCGCAAATTAGTCGCGGTTACGTTTTTGAACCACAACGAAAAGCGGCGATCGGTTATTTTGAATTAATTCTATCTAATCGGGATGAGCGACCCCATCAAGCGAAATTAATTGTCCATCCCGCCTACACTTGGCTCTATCCTAAGTTATTAATCCAGATGGCCCAGATCACTCGCAAGTATCCCCCTCGCTCGCTAGAGTTGATATCTGCCGATTATCAGCACGAAAGACGGGAATATCTGGAACAATTGGGAGCGATCCGCAGTTCCCACACCCTGATGATGTCGCGCTCGGTATGGCACAAAATTCGCGAAACTAAGCCGGAAAATTCCGCCTTAGCAGAAATGCTCCAGGGTTTACAATCGGTGCCACGAACTCCCATCCCTAGTCGGATGTCTTGGTTAAAATGGCCCAATAATCCCCCCCTAGACTCCCTCGACAGTCCGGGAGAACTTCCCCCCGCTAAACCCCCCTCGGAACCCCCGGATCAGGGGCATCCAGTGTAATGGAAAGGGTCGCCGCCCTGGGCTTAGATATCGGCAAAAAACGGGTAGGAGTGGCAGGATGTGACGGTACAGGTTTAATCGCCACTGGTTTGACTACGATTATCCGTTCTTCCTTTGTTGCCGATGCAGCACAGTTTGAGGCAATTGTCAAGGAAAGAAATATTAAGATTTTGGTGGCGGGACTACCCTATACCATGGCCGGAGAGTTAGGATTTCAGGCCAAACAGGTACAAAAATACGCCCAAAAACTAGCGATCGCCTTGGATTTGCCCCTCGAATACATTGATGAGCGTTGCACGTCCCTAGAGGCGGAAGAATTCTTAAAAGCCAAAAAACAGTTTTCCTCTTGGGATAAGGGAGCGATCGATCGGGAAGCGGCGGCGATTATTTTACAACAATGGCTCGATCGCCGACGGCATCGACAACGCATCTAAAAGCAGTTGTCATCGCCCGTCTCGCTCTTGGCGAATCAATACCGTACTGTCTAGCCATTCCACATCATTGGGTAATTCCCGATAGCGTTGTCTGACTGCCTCGATCAAAGCGGGAATCGACTGGCAGCGGCGATCGGGAGTTTGAGGGTTTTCTGGCGATGCGGACAAGTTCGGACTAGCTTCTGATTCCGGCGACGACAAGAGACGTGTGGCTAGAAATTCGGTAAAATCTAAGACCTCTCTCTGTTTGTCTGGCGGCAAATCACGCCATCTCGATAGCAATAACTGTTCGCTGTTCATCAAAAGAATCCACTAAGAAACTCAGTCACTGATTGAACGAACAAACTGATAACTGATAACTGAATTTAAATAGAGACTTCGCTTAGTTCGCGAGTGAGATGATCAAAGGGTTCAGCGATCAAAGAGGTGTCGGCAATACCCGCCTCAAGAGCCATGGTTTGAATCATTTCGCTCATGATTTGGATACCGCGCACCGTCGGACCGATGGGAACACCGAGGGAATTATAGGTTTCCCGTAGTCCTTGCAGTACCCGCTCATCTAGAACATTAGTATCGGCAGCCACCAGCGCATAACTGGCATAGCGGAGATAGTAATCCATATCCCGCAGACAGGCAGAATAACGACGGGTGGTGTAGGCATTACCCCCGGCGCGGATCAATTCGGGAACTTCTTCAAATAGACGAATCGCCGCCCCACGCACGAGCGCCGCCGAATTAGCGTTAATTAGGGCGGCGGCAGCTAGACGGGCAGTTCCCGAGGCAAAATATTGTTTAAGATTATCGATCGCATCTCGATCGAGATAACGTCCGGTGACATCGTATTTTCTAATCAGGCTAGTTACCGCGTCTCGCATTATTAAGTTTCTCCCAACAGCAATAAAGGCATTTTTGAGTTTCGCTTTATTTATAATCTCACAGGGTTGAACTTCGGGGGACATCCCTAGTCTAACTCTCTTGCTTGTCTAACAATTTGTTGTTTTTTTGAGACATTTCTTTACATTTAAGGCATTGGCCAGACCGGCGCTGGGTGGCGGAATTATCCCTTATTAGTCGAGGTGGTGGACGAGGCACTCAAAATAACGAGATTATCCCGATGAATAATGGTTTCTGCGGCCATATAACCTAATAAACTGGCAATACGCTCGGAATGTTGACCTTTCACTCGATCGATCTCCTCACTACTATAATTAACAATTCCCCTGGCCAATTCCCGGCCTTCTTGATCGCACAATTGCACCGATTCCGAGGCGCTAAATTCCCCCTCCACTTTAGTGATCCCGGCCGCGAGCAGAGATTTTCCCCCCTGACAAATGGCTTGAATCGCCCCGGCATCGAGATAGATTTTACCCATGGGCATTAGTCCGTAGGCGATCCAGCGTTTGCGGGCGTTATCACTGCGTTTTTGGGCCTCAAAACGGGTTCCGATCGCCTCTCCTGCCATAATTTTTAAGATATTGCTGGGCTGCCGTCCCCTAGTAATCGCCATTTCTACCCCGGCACTGGTGGCAATCCGGGCCGCCGCCAATTTAGTGGCCATACCCCCGGTCCCCCACTGACTGCCACTACTACCGGCATCGATCGATAGTTGCGCTAATTGCGCGGGAGTAACTCGGGCAATGGCCTGTGCTTCGGGAAATAGCCGCGGATCGGCACTGTAGAGGCGATCCACATCGGTGAGGATAAATAACCAGTCAGCCTCGATTAAACTGGCCACAAGGGCTGATAAAGTGTCATTATCGCCGAATTTTAACTCATCGATCGCCACCGTATCATTTTCGTTGACAATGGCAATCACCCCTAATTCAAACAAAGCCTGAAAGGTATTATAGGCGTTGACATAACAGGTGCGTTCCATCAATTCGGGACGGGTCAGCAAAATTTGGGCGATCGGTTGACCAAGACTGGTAAAGAGGTCATCATAGATCCGCATCAGACGACCTTGACCGACGGCGGCGATCGCTTGTTTGAGGGCGATTTTTTTCGGTCTTTCCTGTATTCCCAGACGACGGCAGCCCACCCCCACGGCCCCGGAAGATACTAATACCACCCGATGACCGGCAGCGCGCAACCGGGTGAGGACTTCCACTAAAGCGGCGATCGTGGATAGGGATAATTGGCCGGTTTCATTATCGGTCAAACTGGAAGTACCGATTTTGATCACTATGGTTTGGTTCATCGTCAAGGCGCTTTTTTTGGAGGTTTTGCTAGATAGCCAAAGCTTTGATGGCAACTTTAATTAAAGTATAAAAACGGGGTTCAGTCACGTTGACTTCTCTAGCTTGTTGCCGATTTTTCCCTAATAAACCAATGCGCTGCCCTTTCTGCACGACTAAAATCTCGCCCTGTTCATTTTTGATGCGAATCTCGTTTAAATCACCCCAAAAACTACATTGATAGATTTTATCGGCGTGCATAAAAATTGCTTTTTTAATATTATCATTTTCTTGGGGTAATCGCACTCCCACTAATTCAATTTCTATGGTTGTATTACCATTCCAAGTATTTTCTTTGAGTTTATAGGCAATATCTAAACGAGTTGGTAAAGGACAATATTCGCCCCAACGCCATGCTAGGGCTTTAATTCTGGTATTATCGCTTTGAGCCAGCAATAATTTTAAATGATTTTTTCCGATAGTTTTCTGTTCCACTACTCGCACGTTAGGAGTCCAAAAAACGGGTAATTCATTGCCAATTCCCCAGGGTTGCAAACTATCAATTTGTTGAAAAAGTTCCAGGGTAATTTGTTTAAAATCAATGATAGTATCAATTTTAATTAAAGGTTTTAATTGTTCTATTTGTAAAATTTTGTGAGAAAATTGACTTAATCTTTGTTTAAATGCTAGTAAACTAGCTGTGGGTAAACTAAAACCCCCCGCCATTTTATGACCGCCAAATTTTCCTAGTAAATCTTGGCAAAATTGCAGAGCTTCAAAAACGTGAAATTCTTCAATTCCTCTGGCAGATCCGCGAATTTTATCCGTATCTTCTTCCTCGTAAGTACCAATAAAAACTGGCACTCCGTAGCGTTCCACTAAACGGGAGGCCACAATACCAATTACCCCATGATGCCAATCTTTTTCCACTAAGACTAAAACTCGATCTTGTTGCCAAAGAATCGGTGTTTCTTCTACTAATTTAATCGCTTCTTCTTCAATTTTTTCGCACAATTCTTGACGAGTACGATTAATTTGTTCGCACTGCATTGCTCTTTCTAAGGCAATTCCTGCGTCATCGGTGGTTAATAATTCAATAACTATCTGGGGATCGCCAATTCTGCCAATTGCATTAATTCTCGGTCCCAATTTAAAGCCAATATCATCCGGTTGTAATTGCTTTTGTTCCTCGCTAATTCCCGCTATTTGCATCAGGGATTGAATCCCGACTAATTGGGATTTGGGTAATTTTCTTAAACCCCGTTTTAACCAGCGACGATTTACCCCGATTAATGGAGCTAAATCTGCTATAGTGCCTAGGGTAAATAATGATAATAATGACTCGGTTAATCCCTGTAATTTACCCATTTTTTGGGCAGTTGTCACCGCTAAAATATAGGCGACTCCCACCCCCGCTAATCCCTGATAGGGAGAGTTCGGGGTTAATAATTTCGGGTTGAGAATAGCGGAGGCATTTGGTAAAATTGGCGGCAGATCGTGATGATCGGTGATAATAACTTTTAATCCTAATTCTATCGCTAGGGCGATCGGTTCGTGAGCGGAAATACCATTATCAACGGTGAGAATTAATCCGACTCCAGATTCGGCAAATTCTTCGACAATGCGCTGATTAATTCCGTATCCCTCTTTCATGCGACTGGGTATGGCATGATTTACCCTAGCGCCGAGATGTCTTAAGGCTCTTAGTAGTAAAGATGTACTGGTCATGCCATCGGCATCGTAGTCCCCACAGATAGCAATTTTATCACCAGAGGCGATCGCTTTTACTAATAAATTGACACTTTTTTCTAAGTCGGGAAATTCTCCCAGGGGAGAGGGTAGGATATCCGCTTCAGGATCTATATAAGTTTTAGCTAATTCGGGGGTATCAATACCGCGATTAATTAAGATAGTTGCTAATAAGGATGATAGTCCCATTTCCCGCGCTAACCCCTCGATTTTTTCGGGATTAGTTGCGGCAATATACCAGCGCTGGATGGGATATTTGTAGGCCATTTTTTATCAGGAGTCAGGAGTCAGGAGTCAGGAGAGTTGCCTTTAGGAATTATCAGTGACTCTTAGACTGGTACAAATATATAAACAAATGCGTCTAAGCATTTCACCGAAAAACTAATGCACAGGAGGTTCGGGGGTAGAACCCCCCAAGAGTCTGAATTATAAGACAAAAAACCCAGAAAGCACAGTTTTAAAAAAAAGATTATCAGGGAATCCCAACTGAGTAGATTCACAAATAGGAGATGTACCCAGCGTAACGCACTAAAAACAAGGTTAAAAGCGAATTTGGATGGCCCCAGCAGGAGGTTGAAAGGGGAGATTACTATTATTAATTCTCAGGGGAGAACCGGGTATTACCTGCACATTTGGGGTGGTGGGTTGACTTTCGTTGGTACTCAGTAAAGTCAATTGATTAATACTAGAATTAATCGCAAATTGTTGGGTAATGACTCCCGACGGACAACAGGAAGGATCCCGAGGGAGAAATCTTCTCATATTGACGGTGATCATACCATCTTTAGCACTAAGATTATCGACAACTACTCGATCGGCTAACAGGACAGTATCGGTGTTAGTGGCAGTACCGTTATTATCGATCACTAGGGCTAAATAATGTAATTGCTGTTGCTCTCTAGTAATCACTCTTAAGACGACAATACCATCAGTCCTTTGATCATTATTATAGTCCCCCATCAAGGCTTCTCGACTGACTTGCACTCCTAAAATTTGTCCCTCATTGGATTGAAAAATACCATCGCTGACAATTACGGAACCCCGATTGGGAATGTTATAGACGGTATTTCTTAAATTATCCACGCTCAGGGGTGTAGATTGGGCAAGTAAGGGCAGAGAATTGTTTAATAATAAACTGATACCCAGGAGGATAGATTGAGGCAAAACTGCTAATTTAATCATGGTTGTCATGGATTGGGTATATTTTCTTGAGTATCGAATAACTGCACGTTATTAATGGTACAAACCATCCCCTGTTGTGCCGCTAATTTATCTCGCCATTGACTTAATTGTTGTTGACCATTACTACCATTTAACCAGTAAACTGTCAAGATGCCAATCGCTTGTTCTGGTTCACAGGAAAAGCTGAGAGTTTGATCGGGTATATCGGTATTTCCTTCACGACATTGCCAACCTTGTTTTTCAATTAATTCTTTCCAACCTTTCTCTTCTTTAGCAGCCACGGCAATGCGTTGATCTTCTTGGTTACAAACCCAATTTTTCTGCTGGGTGGGATCATTCGGTAGATCACCAAGATTGGGGGAATTTTGCTTGATTGGGGGAAGCGAGGGTACTTGAGCATGAACGGAAAAAATCGGTAGTATTAGGAAAGTACCGATGAGCATTTTTAACAGTTTCATCCTTTAAAATTGCCATATTTAGGGATTTATGCCTTTAGAATATCACGTTTTTGAGATCTAGATAAAATACTCTCTTAAGATATGTTTAAATCTTTAATTATGGTTTCGATCGCATCAAAGGAAAATTCTCTGGCTAACTGTTGTAAACCTTGGGCAAGGGTAGCATAATCGGGGGGAATTTCTGCGGTTAGGGCGATAATTTTTTCATCATCACATTCTCGCGCCGCTTGTTGCAATTGTCCAATCCAAGCGGGACTAATTAATTTTAATAGGGATTGCAGGGAATCGAGGAAAACTGGCGAATAATTGGGCTGATTTGGCTCACTATCGGCATAAATATATTTTAATCCTAGATATTCGCCCATTTTTTGCCAAATAACTTCCTCTCGGAAAGGTTTACGCACGAAATCATCACAACCGGCGGCAATAACCAAGGCGCGATCTTCTTCAAAAGCACTGGCAGTTAGGGCAATTATCACCGTTTTTCCGCGATTATCAGCCTCTAACCTCCTAATTTCCCTAGTTGCTTCGTAACCGTCTTTAACTGGCATTCTCATATCCATCCAGATAAGATGAGGTTGCCATGCTTGCCAAATTGCGATCGCTTCTTGACCATTAGCAGCCTCTTGCACGGACAATCCTAGGGTAGTCAGGAGTTTCAGCAACAGTAAACGGCTTTCCGGTCGATCATCGACGACTAATATGCGATATTTAGGCTGATTTTCCGCTAAAGCGATAACTTTTGCCCTATTGGTTTCGGTTTTAATCTCATTTTCCCCCACCAAACCCACCTGAATATCAAAACTAAAAACACTTCCTTGACCCAGAATACTACTAACTCCGATCGCACCCCCCATCAACTCAACAAATTTTTTACTGATAGGTAAACCCAATCCTGTCCCCTGTTGGGATTTTCGTCCCGTTTCCGTTTGGTTAAAGGGTTGAAACAGCTTATAAATCTCCTCTGGAGCGATTCCTGCGCCTGTATCTTCAATTTCCCAGAGCAATCGCTGATAATCTTCTCTTTTCTCCCCTAATTTTACCCGGAGAGTCACCCCTCCCGACTCAGTAAACTTCAATCCGTTACCCAAGAGATTGATTAACACCTGTCGCAATTTACTTTCATCAGTACATATATATTGAGGCAGATCGGAGCTGCGATCAAAAATTAAGCTTAAAGCTTTTGCCTGCGCTTGTGAGCGTAGCATTTCGGCAATATTATCTAAAAGAGCGTATAAATCGAAATTACTAGGATTAAAAACCGTTCTTCCCGCTTCTATCTTCGACATTTCTAGAATATCGTTGATTAACTCTAATAAATGTTCCCCGCTACGATTGACAATTTCCAAATATTGCCGATATTCACTGCTGATGCTGCTATCCCGGGATATTAAGCGAGTAAAACCCAAGATAGCATTAAGAGGAGTGCGTAATTCGTGGCTCATGTTAGCTAGAAACTCACTTTTAGCTTTATTTGCTTTAACTGCCGCTTCTTTAGCCTCTTTTAATCCTTTTTCCGCTTCATATCTACTTTGTGCGATCGCAATTAATTCTCCCAGCAACCGCACAAAGGTGACATCTTCCTTTGTCCATTGCTTTTCTGCACTTGCATCCAATCCCAGATAACCCACCGTTACCCCACAACTATCCCACATGGGAACGATTAAGAGACAGGGAGTAGAACTATTAGCGAGAATAGCTCTTTCAGGGATAGCAGTAGCGGGTAAATCGTCTAAAGAGTTCAGTTTAACTGGAATACCGTTTAATAATTGTTCAGAAAACCAGGGAAAGGTTTCCGTCGAGAGATTTTGTGATTGTTCCCTAATCGGGATAACTTGGGGATAGTCGGGGTGACAGTATTCATAAACCATACTCCACTGCTGACGACAGGTGGAATATTGAATAATGTAACAGCGCGCACTCTGGGTAAATTGACAGAGCAGTTCTAGGGTATGATCAATCGCCAAGTGGATATCTTGAGAAATTAGTAATCTTGTCACCCGTGAGAGCAAATTATCGCGATAGGCCTGCATTTCTAGAGCTTTTTCCCGTTTTTTAGACTCTAGTTCCTCAAAATCACTCATAATCAGTTATCAGTTATCAGTTATCAGTTATCAGTTAAAACAGTTTGGGTTTTAGGGTTGTAGAGTTTTAGGGTATTAGTTGATTTTCCCCATCACCCCATTTCCCCACTTCCCCACTTCCCGTCTCCCTAATCAAAAAACAGTAAACTTTTCCCCTATTATGTTCTATAGGAATTTTACCGAATCAATATGCTCAAATTATTAGCTTCTCTCCTTCTCTCCTGCTGTGTAGTCTTGGGTGTTTCTCTGTCACCGGCTGCTGCCATGGGAGTCTATGACCTCCCCATTTTAAGCTCTGGAGCGCCCACTTATGTGGTCGATCCCGTTTCGGCCATTAGTGCCGCTAACGAAGGAAAATTAAATAAAGATCTGAAAAACCTCGCCGAAAAAACCGGACAAGAAGTAAGAATGGTGGTAGTCCGACGCTTGGATTACGGTCAAAAAATTGACAATTTAGCCGATGATATCCTGAGAGAATGGTATCCTAACTCCGAAGGTCGTGCCAATCAAACTATCATCGTCCTTGATACTTTAACCAATAAAACTGCTATTCGGGTTGGGGAGGAAGCAAAACCCCTATTAACCGATGCTATTGCTGATAGTATCCTCTCGGAAACTATGGCAGTTCCCCTCAAAGATGGGGGAAAATATAATCAAGCTTTACTCGATGCTAGTCGTCGTCTAACGGCGGTACTTTCTGGAGAAGCGGATCCCGGACCGCCGGAAGTAGCGACAATTAATATCGAAAGTACCTTTACTACCGCAGAAGAAACTGACGATAAAAATGCCACAATTTGGGTGATAGTTTTACTGGTTTTAGCCACAGTAATCCCCATGGTTACCTATTTTTGGTACGCTGGTTTTGGTCGCTAAATTAAATTAATGATCTGGGACTGATACAGCTAAAATACTCTCAGAGATAGCTCAATCCTTAGCCTGTATGAGCAAGATGAAGTAACTTCTAGTAGTAGATTTTAGTTGTGTCAGTTTGCCACATTTGCTTAACATTAATAACTAATGCCTAAAATGGTAAATAAATTACAATCCTATTATCGACAGGAGGAAGGAGCTTACTTAATTGAAATTAAACTTAATCAGTTACAGCAAGTCTTTAATTCTTTGGATCCTTCGCCATTTTTAGATAGAGATTTAGACGATAACGCCGAAAATTATATTATTAACTCTGTGGATGAATTTCCCCTCAATACCCCCCTTAAATTAGTCTTTTATCTCCCCAGTACAGAACAAAACACCGCCCGAAATCTGTTACCCTCAGCTTTACATAATTATTTTGACTATCGCCAACAGGGAGAACAAAGAAAATTACGCACAATTTGGCGACAGGGACGCATATCTTTGCTAATTGGTCTCTCCTTTCTTTTTGTTTGTTTGAGTCTCAGCGAATTAATTGGTCGTTTTGGCACCGATACATTTATTCACTTCTTAGAAGAAGGATTATTAATTAGTGGTTGGGTGGCCCTCTGGCGACCTTTAGAAATTTTTCTTTACGAATGGTGGCCCGTCAGTTATCAACAAAAGATTTTTGCTAAACTAGCCTACATCCCCATTGAAATCCGTCCATTAGAGGAACCATCCACCCCAGACTCTTTTCGATAGCTCTAATCCTGCCGATGGCTTGTCTTCAAAGTTACAAAGCTTTTAGTTGAGGCGGTTTATAATAAAAGTAACTCTGTACAAAGCTTATCGGTTTTCAGCTTGGCTATTACTTTATCCTCAAACTTTGGCTCTTCTAGGTTCTGTGTGATAAGTTTAACTCACATAGGATCGATCTTTGTGTCCTTTGTGTCTTTGTGGTTCGTTCCACCCCCTTGCTAGGAGGAATGTATCTTAGAATACATTTTACCCACCAAACCTGGGAGAGCCAAACTTTTAACTAAGTGGTCGGGCCTAAATTTTTTCAGTCTGGCGATTATTGGCGTTTCATCTCTACCAATCCTGACAAAATTTCATCTAGATAGGAGGACTAATGTTAATCCATGTTGGTTATGAATTTGGCTTTGATGCCCCTTTACCCGTGGTCATGTTGTTAAAACTTTATCTACACCCCTCAATTTTAGATCAAGTTAGACAATCGGAGAAGTTGCAGGTGCAACCAGCAACAAAAATAGAAGAATTTTTAGATAGCTTCGGTAATCGAACCAGTCGTCTAATTTTACCCGCCGGACAGATCCGCGTTCACAATGAAGCGGTTATCGAAAATGAATGGAAACCCGATATTGTTAATTGGAATGCCCAAGAAATTCCTTTAGCAGAGTTACCAACCCAAGTTTTCCCCTACCTAATGAGTAGTCGTTATTGTGAAGTGGATTTGCTTTCGGAAATTGCCTGGGAACTTTTCGGACAAACTCCTCCCGGTTGGGCAAGGGTACAAGCGGTTTGTGATTGGGTTCATAGTCACATTCGTTTTGGTTACGAATACGCACGGGGGACAAAAACCGCCTATGATGTCTATCGGGAAAGAAAGGGGGTTTGTCGCGATTTTAACCATCTAGCTTTGACTTTTTGCCGTTGCCTAAATATTCCTGCTCGTTATGCCTCTGGCTATCTCGGAGATATCGGTATTTCTCCCCAACCTCTACCGATGGATTTTAGTGCTTGGTTTGAAGTCTATTTAGACCATCAATGGTACACTTTCGATGCTCGTCATAACACCCCCAGAATCGGGCGAATTTTAATGACTCGCGGCTTAGATGCCGTCGATGCTGCCCTAACAACTTCTTTTGGTCAAGTAAATTTAACAAAATTTAAGGTATGGACGAGCGATGTTTCCCATCTCTAGGTTTAATCAGAGTATTTATTACAGCCTTTTTGATCAAATCGGGGCTAAATAATTCCTCCCTCGGTTCCTCTGATAAATCACAATTAAGCATAATCTCTTAAAACGTAGCCTACTCCTCGCACTGTCTGGATCAAACGTTTAGGATTAGCAGACTCCAACTTAACCCGTAAGGCACGAATATACACTTCAATAATATTAGAATCGCCCATAAAATCGTAACCCCAAACGGTTTCGAGAATTTGCTCGCGAGTGAGTACCTGCCGGGGATGACGTAAGATAAACTCTAATAAGTCAAACTCTTTAGCCGTTAATTCAATCAATTGACTATCTCGATACACTTCCCGAGCAAGACAATTCAAGGTCAAATCTTCAAAAGTAAATATATTTAAATCTTGGGCATGGGTGCGACGTAAACGAGCTTTCACCCGAGCTAAGAGTTCTTCCATGCTAAAAGGTTTAGTAACATAATCATCGGCTCCGGCATTTAAGCCCGTCACTCGATCGGGGATTTCATCTTTAGCTGTTAAAATAATAATCGGTGCTTCCATCCCGGTTTTTCGCAGTCGTAAACATAAATCTAATCCAGAAATAACCGGCAGCATCCAATCTAAAATTAACAAATCTGGTGAAGAATCCCTAGCGATTTTCAGTCCATCCATGCCATTAGAAGCAATAGTAACTTGATAGCCTTCCAAATGAAGTTCTGTGGCGATAAATTCGGCGAGCTTGGGATCATCTTCCACGAGAAGAATATGGTCGTTCATAACTGCGGTTGCCAGAGAGGTAGAATGATAGTAAAGGTACTGCCTTGACCGGGTTGAGAGCGGAGAGTGATGCGACCCTCCATTCCTTCAATTAGACTTTTAGCGATCGCTAAACCCAAACCCGTACCGTCTCGCGAGCGAGTCATCGACTCATCAACCCGATAAAACCGTTCAAAAATGCGATTTTGATGGGAGAGAGAGATACCGATTCCCCGATCGCGTACATGGATAAGAGCCGAATTAGCCTGCTTTTCTAAGATCAGATCGACCGGTTGCTCGGGGGTAGAATACTTGATCGCATTATCGAGCAAATTGATTAAAACTTGCTGTAATCGATCTTGGTCGCCACAAATTACCACATCTTCATTGGTTAATAATAAAGTCATCTTGCGATCGCTAACTTTTTGACTCATCGCCGCCACTTCTGTCAGCAAAGTATTGAGAATAATAGGATGGGAGCGAAAATGGAGATGACCGCTATCGGCACGGGCGAGATCGAGCAAATCTTGTAACATCCGGATAATTCTCTCGGTTTCTGACGTGGCTGTTTCCAGAGCTTGCTGTTGGTAGGGATTTAAATTAGTGCTGCGTCGCTGGAGACTTTGTAAATAACCGATCACGACTGTTAGAGGGGTACGCAGTTCATGGGAAACATTGCCGACAAACTGACGTTGCTGTTCCCAAGCTCCCGATAATCGCCACAACATCTGATTAAAAGCGGTAGCTAGTCCTAAAATTTCATCTGGCGCTTGTTCGAGTTGCAATTTCGCCCCATTTAAATCATCGGCAGAAACGGCACTAGCAATTTGACTCATGCGGGTCAGCGGCAACATAGCCTGACGGATCCGTTGGGAAATTAAGACAATTAAGCTCAATAGGACGAGAATACTCAGCCAAAATAAGCCCCATAACCCCGCCTGATATTTCTGGTGATCGGCCGTGATATCTTGGGATAGATACAATTTCCCCGACAGTTGACCCTTGATAGTCAGAGGAGTGCCACATAAAACAATATCGCGTCCATCAAAGTGAATAATTTGGGGTGCATCGGGTACTCTGGTTAGGGATGCCGCCGCACGCATCTCGGTGACATTGCCATCAACCCTAGTAGACTGTCCCAACAGTTGTCCATCGGAGTTTTTAACCCAGATGACTAACCCCGCAGTGGAGACTCGCTCAATGGTTTTTTCTAATCCCGTAGTCAGGGATCCCATCTGAGCGTACATTTCCAACTGCTCAGGAAAACGCTTGGCGATATATTCTAGAGTTTGTTTATGGGCAGCGACTAAATTCTGCTCCATTTGCCAACCGGCCCAAATGGCTACGCTACCAAGTCCGATAATCGAGATGGTCAATAGTTCTAAGGTTAAGCGAAACTGAAGCGAGCTAGTAGAAACAGGTTTACTGGGCAAAAATTGCCCAAAAATGCCGACAAGGCGAGGTAGCTTCATGGGTGTATGGTTAGTGATCAAAAATAGGGAGATTTAAAAATTTTTCGCCGTACCTTGTCCGAGATCGAACTGGAAACGCTGACTATAGTTAGTTTCACCGTACAGGTTAAAGCTCAGGGTTGGCTCATCTCCGATCGCTTCTACATGGTGAATAGCAGCTGGCATTAAGCAGAGAATATCACCCGGGACGAGTAGGCGATCGCCGACTTTTCTGATCTGATCCGGTAATTCGGGGGTGGGGGAACGTTGCCAGAAGCTGTTTTTTTCCTGTCCCTTTAACAAAGCTACTACCCCCCAACAACCATGATTATGAATCGGGGAAGTGCTACCCACAGACCAAGCGACCAGTTGTACTGTCAGGGGAAAAAATGGCTCATCGTAGAGGGTTAATACCTCCCAACCGGTTTCGGGATTGGGTTCTAGACTAAGAATATCTAACCAGGGTGAATTGTTTAAGAGTTGGCGAACTAGAATCCGAATTGCTTCTAATCGTGAGCGATCATCGCTAATCTGGGTTAAGGTATCTTCGAGATCGGATAAAAAGCGATAGAGCCAGTAGGGATGGGATAATTCGGAGTTTGTGGGGGTTATTTCGTAGGCCGAGCATTGCCCATGATTATCCACCAACCAGTCGTTTCCTGTCATAGTTGCGAAATAATGGTTTAAATTAGCATATTAGGGCGAAAAGTTGTCTTTTAGCCGCAATTAACGGGTTTCTTCTTGATTTTATCAGCAAGATTTCGGGAAAAGATGATCCCTTCGTGATCGGTAGATGAATTTTTGCTGAAAAGATGGAAGGACGATTCTCCTGGATGGATGAGGGCAATTGCCAGTTAAAGTCAGATTTTTTATCTATTATCTATCTGGTCTTCATCTGAGACTCAGGTTTCTAGAATTTAATCTTAACTGTCAGCTACACTGGTTTCCTCCGGTGGCAAGCTGGATTCTTCCGGGGTAATACCCTTGACTTACCAAAAAATCTCTAATCTTAATTGGAAAATTTAACTCATGCGTAAACCATCAGCGTTATTATGGCTCGGTCTTTGTCTTAGTAGTTTAGCGGTTACGGTTTCCCTGGTGGCCGGAACATCGGCGAAAACCTTGACTAATTCTGATTCAGTGGTCAGTAAAGGTACTTTTAGTATTGCCCAAGCTAATCCCTGTGCCTCGAAAAATCCCTGCGCTGGCACTGATCCCTGTGCCTCGAAAAATCCCTGCGCTGCTAAACAGGGTAATGTGGGCGGTCCCTTAGCGCGACAATTGCAAGGAAAACCAGTGGTTGTCGATATCTATGCTAGTTGGTGTCCTGCCTGTAAAAATGTTGCACCCACTCTTTCCCAACTTAAAAAAGATTACGCGGGTAAAGCTAATTTTATCGTCTTAGATGTCAGCGATCGCTCGAAAGCGGCCCAATCGGCCCGCAAAGCCCAAGAATTGGGTCTAGGTCGTTTTTTTGAGGCGAATAAGTCCCAAACTGGCATGATTGCGATTATTGATCCCGCTACGGGCAATATTTTGGCACAATACCGGAATAATGCCGATAAATCCGCCTATTCCTCCGTACTGAACTCGGCTATTAATAAAAAATAGTCGAAGATTGCCCAGCTTGGGGAGTACCAGCGATCGCCAAGGACTCCCAGGGCAATTTTATTTTTTGGATCATTTCAGGAGAATTTTATGCGACGAGTATCGGAGTCAGTCGAAGGGTTGAAACCCGACAAAAAAGCGAAAATATCGAAAAAATTATTATTTTATCTGGTTTTAGGGCTTCTAGCTCTTATTTTAGTCCTTACTATCGGACCAATTATCGGCCATCCTCTGGAAAGAGCAATCTCGATCATCGAAAATAGCTATCAGCAATGGTTAGATCGACAAGATACAAACAATCCTCTAGTTTTACTGCCCCTAGCTTTTTTGGGTGGCGTAATTGCCAGCATATCTCCCTGTATTCTGGCACTATTGCCCGTTAACCTCAGCTATATCGGCACCCTGAAAATAGAATCTCGTTGGGATGCCTTCAGCAAAGCAGGTTTATTTGTCCTAGGAGCGGTGACAATTTTAAGTCTTTTTGGTTTAGTTTCTTCCTTTGCCGGGACGGTAATGGTGGAGTACCGAGGTTATATTAATATTGTTGTCGGTTTGATTATGGCGGTCATGGGTCTGTGGTTATTGGGAGTAATTAAGCTACCTTTACCGCAAATGAACTTAAATCTCCCCCAAGCAGGCCCCTACGGAGTCGGATTAACTTTTGCTCTTGTTAGCTCTCCCTGTGCTAGTCCTGTCCTCTTTGCTGTTTTGGCCGCCGCTGCCGCTACTGGTTCTCAAGTCCTCGGCACCCTGACCATGGTTAGTTATGCTCTTGGTTATACGATTCTCATTTTCTTGGCCAGTTTATTTACTGGTCTAGCCAAACAAAGCCGGAATTTATTGCAACATTCCGAGACGATTATCCGTTTAGGTAGCGTGGCACTGATGGTGACGGGAGCCTATTATTTAGTTACTGGTACTCAGTGGTTTATGGGCAGCTAAGATGGTAACTCTAGGGACTTCCAGAGAATAAAATACCCAACAAAAAAATAGAAAAGTGTTTTTTTGAAAAAGTAATTATTTTTGTCTAGAAAAACAAAGAGTCTCCCATTACAACCTATTTTTCCGAAAAAAAAATAGCAGCATAAACTTTTATACTTCCGAGCTTTTTCGAGTATAACAAGGACAAGTTAAAGAATCAAATACAGTTTTTAGCTAACCATCTTAGTTAAC
>NZ_JAPZSS010000133.1:0-14153 GCF_027532015.1 Microcystis sp. LE19-131.1A
TATGGGCAGATATTTTAAAACTGTCTCTTGAAGCTAATTATGATGATTATCTTGAAAAAAAATGATAATTAGACAGAAGTTCTCTTGTTCACATAGAGAACTTTATCTTCTTTTGTTTTCAAAATGAGAATTGCTGATACAAAGAACTCCCCCTGGAGTAATCATCAAACCTCCGATAATGATGACCCACGCCCAGGCTAAATATTTGATTATTTTCATGATTATTTTTCCTCCGAATTTGTGAAACGTTTGAGAGACTCACTTCAAGGAATCAATTCAACTGGTTGTTGAGTGACATATAGCCACATCAAAAGAAACAGAAGTATAGCGATCGCAACTGCCAAAAATAGCAGTGAACGATTCTTACAACCTGCTGCTTCTGGAACCACATAGGTATTAGTAGGAGGAAGTTTCCAAGCATAAGGATTGTCAGGAATCGGAACTTGCACCTGAACTGTCGTTCCATTGATTGGCTGTCCGTTAACCAACTGGCTGATATCGATTCTCCGCAAAGGTCTGAGGCAGGCTTCTAGACCCAGACAAGGTTGACTGGTGTTTCCCGTGCCAGCGCATTGAAAGTTTCCGGTGACTCGACCTTTGATTTGCCAAGTCTTCACGTCTAAAGTCCCTTCAAAGCTACCGATGAACGAACCAATTTCATCGAGAGTGCCCACTAACCGACCTTTTAAGCGTTGCCCATCCCAGGTGATGTCAGTCAGGGTTCCTGCAAAAGGACCCGAAAGGGAACCAAATACCTTCCCTCGGACTTCCCCATCAAAGGGAGGTTCAAGCTGCTGGTCTTCACCGGGGGGCATATCAATTGTCAGATTTAAAAGCCGCTCTTCACGGGGTTTCAGCCGGATTCCTTGCGTGTCTCCTAGAATTCGCGCTTTCCATCGCCGTGGCAGAGGCCCCTGCACCTTCAGTTCCAGGGCAATTTCCTCATCTAACGGATTCGTGACGATGAAGGGCAACCGGAAAGGTGTTCCTGGTGTATAGGGAGCATAGGCGATATTGGACTGCACCTCATTGTTGTAAATGTTGACATCGTTATCAGAAGTGACAACTGCCTTCAAGCAGAAATGGTCAACCGTTTCACCCGCTGCTAGAGGTGGAATGTACCATTTCACACTGGCACTGGCAGGGGGACTGTTCTGGGCACTATCTGGGAAATTGGACTCACCTGCTACAAGCGTACCAATATTGAGAACTTGAATGTTGCCATCCTTGTCTGTCACCTCTAGCCAACCGCTGGGTGTACCAACCTTTGCATAATAGAACTTCACCTGTACATTCTGGGCAGCCTGATCACCTACGTTTCTGACGCGGCAATAGACGGTGTTTTCATAAGTAGTCGTGCAAAATTAATTTCCTAGTGAAGATAGGCAAAAGGCAAAAGGCAGGAGGCAAGAGGTGGTTAGATATGTGTAATTAATTTTGCTTAGGTACTTACTGGGTAGGATTGCCCGTTGAATCAATGATATTGATGAGAGCATTCCACTCCGAAGCTCCGCCATTGTTGATGAAGAGATCCACCGATGACCAATTTGGACTAGAGATACCGATATAAGGACGCGACATCCACCAGCTAGCACCCCAGCGCAGGAAGGTTACGTCTGCACCGTAAGTAGTACCCACAGGATGGAGACCCACAGCATAAAACGCCAGTATGGTTGTTTTGTGTTCGAGAGAACCTGTGCCATAAAGATCTTCTGCGGCACTCACGCAACCATTTCGCAATGTACGGAAAGTGTTCTCATCGTTCGCTGGAAGTCCCGTAGCAGCTCCGATATTGCTGAAATAGTTAGTAAGGGCGCGATACCAAATCCGCGCAGCTTTCAGAAAATCTTTGCCGCCAACCGTTTGCCGCCCCATACTATACACCGGGATCAGAACCGGAGTGCGTGAGGCCCGTTGATGAACCCCACCTTGACCCATCAGATAAGCACAGTGGGCGAGGATAGTGCCTCGTGCGTAGAAGTTGGTTGTGGTGTTGCGATCATCAAAATGATCTAGTTTGTTAGAATCGTAAGCTGCTGCATCTCGTGGATAGGCTAGATTGCGGAAGATTAGAGCAGGAGTAGCGGGGGAAATATCTGTTCCCGGTCTCCATTGTTCAGTAGAGACTCCTGCAAATACATCTGATAAGCCTTCATGAACAGCCCCAAACCAAGTAGCGGGAAGAGCATTAAGTCCTGGGTCATTTGCACCATCAATAAAAGAACAATTAGTGATAGCGTGCTGATACTCGTGGGCGAAGATGAAATGCGAACCAGCAGGGTAGTCATAGGTGGTGCCATTTCCATTCATAAAGGCAAGCCAATATGTCCACACCCCTGCTGCCTTTCTGCGCCAATGGTAAGCATTAACTGTGGTGCAGTCATCAGGCGCCCACTCATCTGGTGGATAACAGTGAGCAAGGACATTTATGGTTAGAGGAGGCACTGGAGGGTTAGGATACTGCCCGTCATCCCACCCATCTCTGCCAGCCAGCGCATTGTACCACTCATACTGCTGCTGAGCGAAATAATGGGCATCGACTTCTGGTTGCTGACCGTCAGTGCGACTAACAGTCGCTGAAGGCACTCGATTCCAATTCTTGTCGCCCTCTGTATCTTCTGAAACCGGAAGAGTACCGTTAACCAGAGCAGTTCCAATCTCTGAGTTGGAATTATAAGAAGTGCTACAAGCAGCATCGTAAGTCACGATGTCTCGGCTATGGGTCGTATCTTTGAGACGATAGGTGGAGGTTGTGTCTAACCGGACGATATTTAATGTCCGAGTGGTGGGACTGCCGAGAGGTGTTACTGCAAGACCAGAGCCAGTGTCAGCAGTTTCCGCCGTATGAATGGTTGGTGCAAACAGGATTTCCTCGCCTGTAGTTGCATCAATAACCAACTGTCCATAGGTAATATTAGGAAATTCTGTTAGTTCCCCCCTGCTATCCCTGTTGTAGGCTCCATACCCATAGGACAGCCAGGCTAGGCGGAAGGCATTTTGCCAGGGGTAAACCACTAGACGAGGTGGGTCAGTTAACGGGAAACTTCCTTCTTGCGGCTCAACCCGACTGCGAAGTTCTGAAAAGCCTTGAATTGGTTCAATTCGCTGTAGAAGTAATGTCTGCAACTGTTGAGGATTAATGGCTAATTCTCTATCTACCTGGATATCTCGCCAGCAACTCGATTGCACCTCAATTAATGTGCCGTCTGACTTAAAATGGGCCGCCAGTTTTGAACCATAAACCTCTATGGCGTTATCTTGGATCAATTCCCTTAAGGCAGGCTGTTCGCCGTTGGGATAATAGTATTGCTGAAACTCCAGATGAACCCATCCCAAATCATCGGTGCGGCTGCGTAGCAGTCTGAGCGACCTGCTGATATCTGGTGGACCCAATAGTTCACCATAGGTTTCCAGGAAAGCCAGGCTATTAGGTTCAGCAACAGCCCGAAGATTAGTGGGTGCAACAGCAGGAGCAGTTGTCAAGTTCCCACGGATGGAGGATGCTACCCCTCTTATCTCGTCCCACTGAATGTTGAGATTTGGATCAATCTCCCGCAATTGACCCAGCAGTGATGGTTGACGTTGTGTGATATTTCTCATGATATTTAAACCTCCTTGCTTGAAGAGGAATTGTCCTCAAAGTAGTTGTAGTTCGTAGTTATCGAAATGCCCTTTGTCGCTTCAGATCATGTCCCCACTTCACTCAAAAATCACAAAACCCGCCGCTGGAACAGTAATCAATACCGCCTTCCCATTCCGCGCTTCCACTGTCACCGACTGACCAATCTGCGCCGCATCTGTTGAGTAAAGGCACTTCAACCCCCCCCGCCCAGTGCAGTTCATTGTCAACCGTCACCCAAGCCGTTCTCGGCTGGTCATAATCGGTGTTAATCGCCAGCAGCACCTCCTTACCGTTGAAAATCCGCGACCAGGGCACTAGAGAACCAATCTGTCCCCCCACCATCTCTGGCAAGCTGAAGCGGACTCCATCATCGGGGGCCGAAATCGAGCGCAGGTATTGGCGACCCCGCCGCAGCACGATATTTTGTCGGCGGATTTCTAGGATTTTGGCGAGTTCCCGATAAACTGGATGATCTTCATCGAAGAAATGCAGCCCCCGGGTTCGGAACGCTCCAAATTCACCGCCGAACATCGACTCCCGGATATAGCGATCGCTTCCTCCCCGGCCATCGAAACACTGTTCGCTGCCGTAATAGATACAGGGAATGCCCAGGGTTAAAGCATTTAAGGCTAAAACATTCAGCGCGACTTTCGAGGCATGGGCATCGGCACAGAAACGAGCTTTCTGATTACCTTTGCGTACTTGGTCGTGATCGTCAAAGGAAGTCACTACCTTATTGCGGAACCAGATATGAGAACCTTTATTGACCAACTCCGAGTTACGGAACAGGCTGAAATAGTCGTTGGGATTGCGATATCCCTTGACTAGATATTCCAGCTTATCGGGAATATCATCGATCCCTAAAGCGGCACTGAGTCCGGTTAATTCCAGAGTTTCGTAGGCTCGTTTGCGTCCGCCAGTAATCTCGCCCAGCAGGAAAAAATTTTCCTTACCAATGCTTTGGGCAAACTCGCGAATCACCGAGACAAAGTAGCGAGTCGCGCCCATGTCCATGTGCTTGACGGTATCAATGCGGAAGCCATCGATATCGGCGTAGGCGATCCAGTATTTATAGGCTTCACACAAGTGGCGCAGGGCGGGGGATACCTGGTAATCATCGGCCGAACCGTAGCCGTGATCGATGTCCTTCAGGTCAAAGAAATCTCCTTCCCGGAATTCGGGGTCATAGTCCCAATTTTTGATGTACCCCTTACGGGTAAAGGTATCGGGATCCTGCAATTCCACCGGAAATAATGCCCCATCATAATCGGGGGGATTTTGCGGATCGGGTTTGGCAAAGGGTATGGTAGGATTACCGTTTTTATCGTTGAAACCCTCAACCGGGTACATCTCCCCAGTCCAAGGGCGATCCTGTTCTCCCGAATAGGAAAAGACGTTGCCCGCGTGATTCAAAATGATATCCAAAACCACATAGATGCCGTTGGCATGGGCAGTTCGCACCACTTCCCGCAAGTCTTCGCGGCTGCCAAAGTGGGGTTCCACCTCCAAAAAATTCTGGATGCCGTAGCCGTGATAAGTTTCCCGAAACCGAACCTGTTTAAAAATAGGGCTAATCCAGAGTGCCGTCACCCCCAATCGTTTCAGATAGCCGATTTTGCTCTCTAACCCCTTGAGCGTCCCTCCCACATATTTGACTCCTGCTTCGCGCCAGCGAGCCGCATCCGCCTCTGTTTTCACGGCATTTTCCGCACCAGCGGGACTGTAGGCTGGGGTTGTCCCGCTCCGGACTAAATTCCCCTCGTTGTCCTTGTACCCATTTTCACGACCATCGGAGAAGCGATCGAGCATCAAGAAATAGAACGCTTGGTCTTCCCAGGCGATCGGCGACGGGAACGATCCCCCCGCCGGTGATAGGGATGCAAAATTTAGTTGGCTTAAGCGTTGAACGGTTGTCGTCATGGTATTTTTCCTCTCAATCTTTCAAACTACTCACCCTGTCCGCCGCTCTTTTAATTCCTACTTAAAAAGCTTTTTTCTGGGGATGAGGTCGTTGGCTTATTCCCTCCTTTTTAACCGTCTTCATGTATATTTTTTGACTTTTTGATGCTCTTCTTCTAGGGTAAAGTGAAAGTATAGTAAAGCGCTGTCAAATTTTCAAAACTTAATTTTTCCGAGTCTGTCCACTCACTTATTTTTAACAAAGGTTAAGGACTCCCTCTCAAATAGTTTTTGATAAGTTCGATTCTTTCTTTTGGCTTCCTGGTATCCCTTGAAGCTACACTTTCAGCGATACCGAGCCGAAGCAATTCTCTTAAGATCGAATAATCGCAAAATCGGCGCGGCTATTTCCCGTTATCAACCCATTGACCGCCCGAAAATGCTTTTCATAACTAAATAAAGCCAGATTATATTGTAGAGCCATCGCCGCGATTCACATATGGTTAGTGGGAATCGGATTGCCCTTTTTCCTCAAGTCACAATAAACTTTAGCGTAATACTCGGCGGTATCGCAATCGATCTCGCGTAGCGAGCGCTTTGCGTTCGCAAAACGGTTAATTTTGGATATTTCCAAAAATTGCTTAAGTTCCCTTCGGTTATATTCCTCTCTAGAACCCAACTCAAAACCACCATATCATATAATTCCCCTAAAATTACACTATTTAAACCGATTAAAGTCGTGTTCCTAATCACCTCAACTGCTTCAAAAATATTACGTTTAAAAGCTGTGTAAGCGTTGGTATCCAGTAGAATCAGTGTTAGCTCCACAAACTTTCCTCAACTGCTCGAAAGGCCTCTATATTTTGTAAAAAATCCATCTCATCCGCCTCTGTCCGAGTTCCAGCTAGTTGAGATAACAAAGTCTGATCGGAATCGACATTATTTGTTCCTAAATCCTGCAATAAAAATTTGATCAGTTTTAACTTTTCATCTTAAAATTGAAAATTAACAGGGATAGGAAAGCCCTGTAACTGGAGGATCATGGCTAAAATTGTCGGTGTTCACGGTATCGCGCAAGAATTTAGGGGTAGCAACACGATTTCTGCTGAGTGGTTGCCAAGTCTCAAGGATGGATTGAAACTCGCGGGAACCGAGTTAAAGTCCGATACCGATTTTCGTTGCGCGTTTTACGGAGATCTTTTTCGGGGAAAATCGAAAGCGATCGGCATTCCGAACTACGATGTTAGTGATATCGATTCCGATTGGGAAAAAGAATTACTCCAGTCGTGGTGGCAAGAAACGGAACGAGTGGAAAATAATCATCCCAATGCAGATAGCCTTTTGAGAGAAAAATCTACCCCAAAAATTATCCAGAGAGCTTTGTCGGGGTTAAGTGAATCTCCGTTTTTCGGTGGCATTGCCGAGAAATTGGTTATTTTTTATCTTAAGCAAGTGGGGAGCTATTTACACGATCGAGAGCTAAAACAGCAGATTCAAAGGCGAGTGATAGAATCTATCGATGAAGATACGCGGGTACTTGTAGCTCATTCTCTCGGTTCGATCGTCTGTTACGAAACTTTATGTCAGCATCCCGAATGGCCGATTAAAGTCTTTGTCACCCTCGGTTCTCCTTTGGGGATAAGACAATTAATTTTCGATCGACTGCAACCATCCCCCCGCAATAACCTGGGGTGCTGGCCCGGAAATGTGAAAAGATGGGTAAATATCGCGGACGATGGCGATATGGTGGCGTTGACAAAGCAACTCAACCCTTTATTTGAGGGAACTATCGAGGATAAGCTAGTTTATAATGGTTGCAAGGCTCATGATGCCAAAAGCTATCTTACGGCGGTTGAAACCGGGGAAGCAATTCGATCGGGGTTAATCGATTGATGGGTAATGGTATGGATGAAGAAATCAAGTATTATCTAATCGCTTGTGGGACAAAGGATTACAAGAACTTAGACCCTGACAAGCAATTACCCAGCGTCGAGACGGATTTAGAACGGGTAATCGATCTGTTTACCAGTGGTTTTGGATACCAGCGAGTGTTAACCGATTTAGATATTAATCCGAAAAAAGACGAAATTCCTCTCAAATTTGCTCAATGGCTTCAACAAAATTGCCGTGAAACCGATATTGTCATTTTTTATTATTCCGGTCACGGCGAGTATATACTGGGGGATAGACATTATCTTTTACTGGAGGATACCGATCCTAAACTAATTGGACAAACGGCTCTATCGACCGAAGATTTAGTTCGTCCTCTCAATAATGATGGGGTTCGGATAGCGCAGATTCTGTATATTATCGATACCTGTTGCTCGCAAATGGGAGCGGTGGAAGTTACAAAATTCGCTGCTGGCTCGATCGGGATATATCGATCGAGCAAAGAAAAAAATATTGCCGTTCACACGATCGCCGCTTGTCGTGCCAAACAAGAGGCTAAAGAGAGTGTATTCTCTACCGTTTTGGCAGCAGTTTTGAAAGATTTTTGTCAACAGTCTCGTAATCGATATATTTCCCCCGGTGAAATTGTAGGCAAAGTTAATGAAAAAATTCCTGACTCAATGCCACAAGACGTTGTACATAACCTGACGGGATCTGAAACGGTTGCAAAATTTTTTCCAGTTATTCCTAAAACCCTACGAACTTGGGAAGAAAAACGCCTTGAATTGACAGAAGAGTTATTGAATGAATTTAAAAAACATTTATCAAAAAATTTACTTTTTATCAATTCATTTTTATTAAATAGTAAATTTTTAGAAGAGTTTATTCTGAACGATCTAGAACTTAAAGAACAATTAAAAAAATTATCAAACAAGCCGGTTATAGAGGGTATCTGTCCTCTCATAGCTTGTTCCGAGTGGTGTCGAACTAGGTTATTAGAAGAAGATAGGAGTAACCCGTCGATTGATGCTATCGAAGCTTGGCAGTCTAGGGTTATTAAGTATCGAGAAAATGCGGATTTAGATAAAATACAAAATGAGGTGAGGCAGTCCTGGGAAAAATTCAAGGAACGTATTAATCGAGAAGAGCTGAGACTTCAAATTGAAATAGAACAGGATCTCGATAAAGATAATAATACTGGAAGGGTGTTCAACTCATTTCACTTAAGAATGAATCTTTGGATTAAAAGTCAACATCGTCCCTTAGGAAGATTTGCTGAAAACGAAAAAATTGAATTAAATAGCGAAATAGAATCTTGTCCAGAAAGCCAGACATTTCTCGCTAATTTAATTCGCAAAGCTCGTTATAGTTTGCCGAACAAAGTAAAGCTAAATCTCGAAATTTTTCTGCCAATAAAAGTTTTAAAATACCCTCTGGAAGAATTTCAATTTAAGCGGGGTACAATGTGGAGATCCCTAGGATACGAGTATCCTGTTTTTATTAACTCCTTCGATCGCTATTTCGATGAAGACTTCCGAGAAATACGCGACGAGATCGAGGAGATCAAGAGAGCTTTATGGGAAAATGGTGGCGATCTTGACCAGAAAGATTACTACATCGGAACCGAACCATCGATCGCCGATCTGGAAGATATCGTCGAATCCCGGCCGATTGCAGTCTGGAGTCGCAACGTCAGGGAACCGATAACAGATAACGATCTAAACCCCTCGGAATGGAAAACCTGGCCCGATAAGACCAAAGAATTACGCAGAAACAACCGAAAAATCGCCCTTTTCTGGGACGATCTATACCCCAAACCCGCTCCGAGACCGAGACCTCTAAACACGAAAGTGGTGGAATCCAATGGCCAATAAACCAGTTCCCAAACCAGAAGACCTTCGCATCTACCGGGGTTTGACCCTGAGCGCCGATAGTTTACCCACACCCAAAGAACAAAGGAAACACCTCGATCGCATCCCACCCCCACCTCCTTGGCGCAGTTTTAGCCTATCCCCGGAAGAATGGACAAAAGCAGCGAAATCCCAAGAAAACCCGCCCAAACAGGGAAAAATCGACCCTAGGGCTTTAGGATTCGTCGCGGATGAGAAAGCGGTGGAACTGGTAAACGCTGCCCTCTGCTTGCGTCGTCCCCTACTGATCGAGGGCAACCCCGGCGCCGGCAAGACTTCCCTGGCCTACGCAGTGGCACGGGAATTGGGATTACCCGGCCCCTACCGTTGGTCGATCGTTTCTCGCACCACCCTTAAAGAGGGTCTTTATGCCTACGATGCGATCGGACGGTTACAGGAAGCTTCCCTACAAAGACAGAAAGTGGGAGAGGGGGGAGAGTACGAGGAGCCGGATATCGGCAGCTATCTAAGATTAGGCCCCATGGGGATGGCTTTTTATCGATCCCGTCCCGGACGACCGGCGGTGCTGCTAATTGATGAGATCGATAAAAGCGACATCGATATGCCTAACGATCTCCTCCATATTTTCGAGGAGGGATTTTTTGAAATCCCGGAACTGACACGATTAAAAACTGGCGACCAATCCGTTCTTCCCTATCGCGGTCAACAGGACGACAGCGAGGAAAAAATCCCGATCGATCGAGGTTGTGTGTCTTGTCAGGAGTTCCCCCTAGTATTCATGACCAGTAACGAGGCCCGGGAGTTTCCCCCCGCTTTCCTGCGTCGATGTTTGCGTTTAAGACTAGAACAACCCGATAACGAGGATGATTTCTATCGGATACTAGAGCAACGTTTCCCCTCGGAGCGCCTAAATCAATTGGACGAACCGGCCAGAAAACTGATCCAGGAATTTCTCGATCGAATCAAACGCAAAGACAAACTAGCCACCGATCAACTCCTCAACGCGGTCTATCTGTTACTACAGGGAAAAGACCTCACCGCCACCGATCGCCCGCTGCTAGACACCCTCTTTAAATCCTTGCAAAGGTAGGGGGAGAGATGGAAGGGAAAAAACCCATCTGGTGGGAAGACGAGAGGGAAATGGCAGAACTGATCTGGTGCGCTGCTTACCTCGATCGCATTATCGCGCCTTGGTCGCTCGAGCAGCCTGAACAGTCGGAAGCAACCTCATCTAATGATCAGGATGATAACTGGTCATCCGGCAGCGGTGAAAAAACCCCTCCCCCCGGAGCGATCGAGTCAACCACTCCCATTGTCCATCCCGAAAACATCGATCGCTCGACCAACACCTCCCCCAAGCGCGATTCGGTCGAGAGCGATCGTTCTTCTCCCGTTCGCGTCCCCGATCCCTTTCCGATACCCGAACCCGCGGCCATCAGTAAGGCAATTCTCCCCCTAGCGCGTCGCGTGCCTGGATTACGGGCCGACGAGTTGGATATCGAGGTTACAGTGGAACGGACGGCCGAAGCGGGGGGATTGCCGATTCTCGCTTTCCGACCCCCCCTAGAACGTTGGTTAGAGGTTCACCTGCTGATCGATCGCTCTCCCCCGATGGAATTTTGGGGAGATCTAGCGGGGGGAATGACCACTCTCTTCCGTTGGCAAGGCTTTTTTCGGGACGTGCGGGTTTGGTGGTTCGAGACGGGTGAAAATGAAGCTCGTTTGCTTTCTGGCGCCGGGCAAATCGAACGGAACCCTCGCAGTCTGGTGGCACCCTCTGGGAACCGACTTTTTATTGTTCTAACCGATACTTTGGGGAAAGCTTGGCGATCGGGGTCTGCCTTCGCCACCCTAGCGGTTTTGGGAAAAGAACATCCCGTCACCATCGCTCACATTTTCCCGCAGCAGCTATGGCAACGAACCGCTTTAGAGGGGGCGATCCTCCGGCCTTTGATCGCACTCGCTCCCGCTGCTGCCAACGCAACACTGCAAGAGGGGGAAAAACTCCGCACGAAGCAGATTCTCTATCGGTTCCCTATTTTCAATCTATCCCCCGCTCACTTTGCAACCTGGGCGAAATTTATCGCTGGGAGCGGTGGTAACTCCATTCAGGGGGTTTTAATCCGATCGACCACTGCGGGGGTGGATATGGGTGAAACCGGAGAAGAAGAGGCAGCCGCGACCGGAGCGGAATCCCCGGAAGAGTTATTGAGAGGCTTTTTAATCGATGCCAGTCCCTTGGCCCGAGAACTGGCTAAAGTGCTGGCGGCCGTTCCCCTGATTCCTCCAGTGATGCGATTGGCACAAAGGCGATTTTTACCCGATAGTAAACATTGGCATCTAGCGGAGGTCTTTTTTAGCGGACTGGTGCAAAAGTCTATTTTTAGTCCGGAGGGAGCGACGGTTACGGATGCTTGGTACGATTTTTCCCCCGGCATTCGTCAGCTACTGTTGGCAGATAGTGCCAACCGGCGCACGATCGATATTTGGCGCGGCATCGGCGATTATATTCGCGACCATTACGGTGAATTTCGCGATTTTTCGGCTCTAATCCCCAATCCACAGGGTTCTCTAGATGATGCAGTCAGCGATCGCTCTCTCTATTTCGCTGAGGTGGACGCGGCTGTTCTCCGCACTTGGGGGGGAGAGTACGCCGATATCGCCCAAAACATCGAGGAGAGAGTGAGGCAGCGAAAACAGGAAATCTTCACCCCCGAAAAACTCCTAAAATTCGCCTTCGAGACCCTATACGTCGATAAACGGGGAGAAATTACCAAAAGAGAACCCCTGGAGGCCTACTACTACGAGGAACCCCTAGGCAAGGGAATCGAACCCCTGACCATGGTTGCTATCCCGGGGGTAACTTTCCTGATGGGTTCACCGGGAGAAAAGGACGATGACAAGTCTGAAAAACCCCAACACCCCGTGAGCGTCAGTGCTTTCTACCTGAGCCAGACTCCGATTACGCGGGCGCAATGGCGGTTCGTGGCCCACCTACCGAGGGAGGGAAAAGACCTCGATCCAGAACCTGCGGAGTTTAAGGAAAGTGATAATAACCCCGTCGAGTCCGTGAGTTGGTACGATGCGATCGAATTCTGCGCCCGTCTGTCCCGTCACACGGGAAAAAATTACCGTTTACCGAGTGAGGCCGAGTGGGAATACGCTTGTAGAGCGGGAACAACCACCCCCTTCCACTTTGGCGAGACGATCACGGGAAAACTGGCGAATTACGATAGTTCAAGCGTCTATCAACAAGAAAAGGTGAAAGAATCCCCGGGGAAAACCACTCCCGTCCGCTCCTATCCCCCCAACGCCTTCGGGCTGTACGATATGCACGGGAATGTTTGCGAGTGGTGTTTAGATCCGTGGCACAGTGATTATCAAGGCGCACCGCCCACAGACGGGAGCGTTTGGGACGAAAAAAACATTGATAATCGTTATGAAAATTTATTAAATAGTATAAATGAACTCTTGACAGATAACCGAATTGGTGTGATTCGGGGCGGTTCCTGGGGCCGCAATCCACTTGGCTGCCGTTCCGCTTACCGTAACTACCTCTACCGCCGCGACTACCGCGACGTCATTAACGGTTTTCGGGTAGTCTGCGTATTCGGGAGAACTCTTTAACCCTTTTTCTCTTTTTTCCCTTTTTACCCTCATTCCCTTTTTCGGAATTTTTTTGGGCAAAATATAGTACAACTGTATTAGTTTAGGGGGTCAATTACCTGGGGGGTTTGATCCCCCCTGCCCCCCTTGATAAGGGGGGTTTGATCCCCCCTGCCCCCCTTGATAAGGGGGTTTGATCCCCCCTGCCCCCCTTGATAAGGGGGGTTTGATCCCCCCTGCCCCCCTTGATAAGGGGGGTTTGATCCCCCCTGCCCCCCTTGATAAGGGGGGTGCCGATAGGCGGGGGGATCTCCCTTGATAAGGGGGGCATCTGATAATTTTTAACGCCTACCTACTTAAAAACAAACTTGAGTCAACGTGAAAAAACTGTCCTAACTTTATAGCTTGTTTTTCTGTTATTATTTGTTGGCCAATAAGAATATCAGAAACTATGGTTTTTGAACCTAGTATATCTGATAAATCTTTTTCTTGTAAGTTGTTAGCTTCCATGAGTTCCCAGAGTATTGAATGGGGTTCTGATTCTTCAAGGGGATAATGATCTTGTTCGTACTTTTCGATTAAAGTCAAGAGTAAATTTAACAAAGTGGTTTCTTCTAGACTGCGATTTTCTCGATGAGATAAGGCCTCAGCTAGGTTAATAGCCTGTTCGTTTTCTGCCTCGTTTTCTATCACTTTTGGTAGATACTCGGCTAGTAACCTTCCGTAGGTATCACGGTTTAAAGTAAGGGTCATTTTTCCACTCATCTTTGTCATAATCTGCGTGAGTCAAAATGTACTTGATATAAATTACTTGGTCTTTGTAAACGATATCTACAATTAAACGATAGCGATTACCTTTGATATTAAAAACCGTGAAATTACCAACAGCTTCCGCTTGAGAATATACAGCTTGAACTTCAGCCAGGTTTTTCCACTCTGCTTTACTAGCAATTTTATACCAAGTATTAATGGCATTAACAGCATCGGCGTGTTTTCCAGAAAATTGCCGCAGTTTTGTACGGCTGATGATGTGCATATTCTTATTGATTTAGAATAGCTCTTGTATTCTAGTTTATCATAGCCTTATTTGCGCCACCAACCCGAAAACCAGCGCCACAAGCGACGTAAGGGACTTGCGCTTTGATAATGTACCTTTTGGGCGAACGCAGTTCGCCCCTACATTGTGGACAAAATCCGTTACTGTAGGGGCGCAAAGCTTGCGCCCTCCGATCAATTGGGATATTATTCCCACGCAAGTCCCTTAC
>NZ_JAPZSS010000077.1:0-5408 GCF_027532015.1 Microcystis sp. LE19-131.1A
AGCCTTGAATACAGGTTCCTTGTAGGTTCAAAAATTTGTCAAGTATCATAAGTAAAATAATCTCGTTTTTGGCTATTATATCAAATCTTAACTCAATTGTCTATCTTTTGGTATTAACCTATTTGTGCCTTAAGTCCTTTCCTGTATGAATTTCAGCTACTTTTAGGCGTAGGCACTCTCATCGAATTTTATTTTAAGTTAATTATTTGCATAACAATTCCCGAAGAGCCAGAAAAACTTACAAAAAGCTCTTAAAGAAGAAGAAAGAGCAGAAGTGATGTAAAGAATTTTAATGTTTCTCTTGCTGAACGACGGAAAAACTCAACGAGAAATAGCTGAGTTTATTGGTTGTTCACTCAAAACAGTCGGGAGCATCTTACTTATGCAATGAGTATTAATATTTATAGCAGTCAAAAACTAGAAAATATTGAACTTGATCACAAAGAGAAATGAGATTATAATAGTTAGACTCTCTTGGATTTGGTGGGTAAAATGTATTCTAAGATACAGTCCTACTGGCGATCGCAACGCGCTCGCTACGCGAGACCGAGTGGAAGGAACCACAGAGACACAGAGGACACAAAGATTGATCGCTTCTATAGTAAGTTAAACTGATCACACAGAACCTAGAAGAGCCATTAGAGTTCTTCACGTTTATGTGTGTGAAGCTTTGTTAAGAATTAAGGCAACCCCTTAAAATACAAGGGTGATGAGACCATACCATATTCCCTGTAAGACTGTTATCACACAAGATCCATAAGAGCCAAGTTAGTACATAGGCACCTCTAATTGTTCAAATTAAGCTATGGATGATGCACACAAAATCCGAGAATCTACAAAAAGATTGGGCAGGCAACAGAGACTTACTCTTGAGTCGCTATACGAGTCCTCTCAACCCATAATGATATTTAACCTTGATTCTACAGAATCTCAACAAACTTTATCTAGCCTTCAGACTAGAGGGCTTATTGAATTAAGGGAAGATCAAGTTCTCCTCACTGAACTGGGTCAAGCTGTTTGCGAGGCTTGGCAAGAACAAAATGATGAGGAATCAGATTCCTTGTCTGAGACAAATGGTGAACAGAAAAAAGAGTCACCCAGGTCAACTCAACTAAAACAGGCAAAGCTTGAAAAGAGTAATCAGTTTTTAGAACTTTATAAACAGGGATTAAGCTTTCGGGATATTGGTGAGCAGCATGAGTTAAGTAAACAAAGAGTTCATCAAATTCTTATTGATAATCCTGCATTCCATGAATATTTGAAAGAGCGTAAGGAAGCAGCAGCATCAGCCGAGCAGGAAAAGAAAGAACGTGCCAGGCAAGAACTCTATTCGAGAAGCTTAGCTGCACTTTATCCAGAGCGCGTCGCAGAATTATGGGATTATGAGAAAAATGGAGATCTAAAGCCCGAAGATGTTCCTGCCCGAACTTCACTCCAGGATGTGTGGTTTAAATGTCCGATTGATGGGCATTCCTGGAAGCAAAAGCCGAAGGGCATTACTACAAGCTGGACGAGAAGTGGAACCAGTGGATATCCGATGTGTGCAGGTAGGAAGAAAAAGGCAGAAAAACAACCTGCCCTTACAGAAGTTTATCCGGAACTTATTAGCCAATACTGGAATTACGAAAAAAATAACAAACTTAACCTAGACCCAGAAAAATTAACTCTTGGAAGTAATAAAAAAGTATGGTTCAAATGTCCTCATGATGGAAATGAGTGGCAAGCAAGCATTAACTCAATAATAGATCAGCAGTGGTCAGAGGGTAATGCCAGTTGTCGAGTCTGTAATGGTACTGCTGAACGCAAGCAGGGTGAATGGCAACGTAGAGATCCAATAGCAGTTGAGTTTCCTGAAGAAGTCGCTAAGTATTGGTTCTATGAAGCTAATAATGAACTAGGACTTGAGCCAATGAAGTTAACTATTGGATCAAGTAAAGAAGCTTTCTTTAAATGTCCTATTGATGGTCATGAATGGGTAGCTTCTCTTACCTCAATAAAGATTTCTTGGAAAAGAGGAAATAGTGGTTGCCCAGCGTGTAGAGGATTAGTTGCTACTGAGACTACATCATTATTAGCTCTGTATCCTGAGTACGTATCTCAGTATTGGGATTATGAAAAGAATAACAAACTAGACATATTTCCTGACAAGGTAACTAAAGGTTCCCAGAAGGAAGCTTGGTTCAAATGCCCTATTGATGGGTATGAGTATAAATCTAAGATAACGAGCATTGTCAGAGCTTCTTGGAGTGTAGGGAATAGTGGTTGTGCTCGTTGTGGCTTAGGCTGGACTTTAGAAGCGATCCGTCAATTCGTCGCTAGTTTAGAAGTTCATATTCCCAATCTGACTCAAGCGGAGTTATATAAAATCTTTGAGCAATCAGGGGTTTTGGATACGAAAAATGCTGAAGGACTCAAGCTTGTAAAAAATATTATTAAGGGCAAGCTAACAGGACAGAAACTTAGAGATGTAATTCAAGGCAAGGAAACAAAAGTTTCTGAGAATGAAATTGATTCAGTTGATATACTCAAGGCTGATACTGAATTACAAATTATCGATACTGCTCCGTCATTAGATATATCTGGAGCATCTCAATTTTTTGAAGCAAGCAGTGATTCTCAAGATGAGCTTGATGAAGCTGGCAAACTACCACAAATAAAAGTACAGAAAAGTCTGGAATTTTTGAGTAGCAAGATTATTGCTTCAGCCGATCAAGAGGCAGTTGACTTCTTTATTGCTTCAAGGCGTAATCGAATTTGGGCAGAAGTTTTTGAAGATGAATCTGCCGTCGGAGCAATTGAGGCGTTTACAGACGAGGGTTATGGTCGTCAGGTGAGAGATCAATTTCTTGACGAATACAACCAAGCGCGAGATATGGCAATTCCATCAGGTTGGGCATTTCGAGTTGATGGCAAAATCACACCCCCCAACTTGATGCAAAAGCTAGCTGCGGTAAGGCTACGGAGTCAGCAGCGAATGTTAAATCTCTCGTTGACAGGCACAGGTAAAACAATTGGTGGCATCCTTAGTAGCCGCATCATTGATGCCCATCTCACAATCATTATCTGTCCATTAGATACGGTGCCAAACTGGCACGGAGAAATTAAGCATGTTTTTCCAGATAGCCGAGTAACTATCAAAAATTTTAATCCTCATTGGACAGATGTTGAAGGAGGACATCACTATATTCTCCTAAATCATGAGATGTTCCAGCAGCCCTCAACCCCTGTTCATATTCGGCAACTTCTAGAACGATATCAAATTGACTTCATCATCGTGGATGAGATTCATCGTTGTAAACAACGGGGCGATGATCCTTCTAAACGGCGACAGATGGTGCTTGCTCTGATCACTAACGCAGCCGAGAAGAACCCTGATCTTCATGTCCTTGGAATGAGTGCAACTCCTGTTATTAACAATTTGAAAGAAGGTAAAAGCCTGGTTGAATTAGTAACGGGTGTAGAGCGATCTGATTTGAGTGAGAAAGCTACGCTTAACAATTGTATGCGCTTGCATCAAGCGTTTGTAACTCTGGGAATTCGTTCTAGAGTCAAGCCTAAAATCAACATCAAGAGGGTTACACTTCCAGTAGATTGTACTTACTTAGTGGATGAAATTCGGGAAGAAGGCACATCCATCTTAAAAATGGAGCAAATCCTTACTCGTGCCAGAATTCCAGCAATTCTCAAGGAACTCCGCCCAAAAACTATCATTTATACGCATTATGTTGAGGGTATTGTTGATCAGTTAAAAGAGGCGATTGAGGCGGAGGGATGGACTGTTGGTTTTCACATGGGAGGGGATAAGAGTGGTCGTAACGGTTTTATTGATGGTTCTATTGACATTCTGATTGCCAGTAGTGCTATGGCTACTGGTGTCGATGGTTTTCAGCGAGTCTGCGATCGCTTGATTCTGAATATCCCACCCTGGACAAGTGCCGAATTAGAGCAGTTAGAAGGACGATTAAATCGGCAGGGGCAAGTTCATGATACTCTCACAATCCTCATGCCTGTGACTTATGGTTTAGATGATGGAGAACGGTGGAGTTGGGATGAAGGGCGATTAGCGCGATTGCAAAACAAGCAGACGGTTGCTGATGCTGCGGTTGATGGCGTAATGCCTGAAGGTCAGCTACGTAGTGAATCCCAAGCATTTAGAGATTTGCGTAAATGGCTGGAACGCCTGAAGTCAGGTGAACAAAAATCAGTCATTCGCCCTAAAATTTTCGTGCCACTTCCAGATGTTGACCCATCAGATGTTAGACGCCGTAATGTTCAATACGGTGACTTTAGCCGTATGAATGCTCGTTGGAGTAATAGCTACAGTCACACTACTTACGAACGATTACAAGGCAATCCAGAAGAGTGGATGCAATACCATACGCTTTATCAAGAAGCTCGAAAAACTTGGTCAGTTATTCCTTATGAGGAGGCTATCAGGTGGCTTCAGAAACGCTCTGATTTAGTTGTGGCTGATTTTGGTTGTGGGGAAGCATTGATAGCTAAAGCTCTCATCGGCAAGCATACGGTTCATAACTTTGATTTCATTGCTATCAATGATGCAGTTACTGAGTGTGATATGGCTCATGTGCCATTGGAGGATAGCTGTCTGGACGTTGCTATGTTCAATTTGTCACTTATAGGCTTGAACGTTGGTGATTACATTCGAGAAGCATCCCGTACACTCAAACTTGATGGACAACTTTGGATTTACGAAGTAACTTCCCGTATTAAAGATATTCAAGGGTTTGTCAGAGGTCTTGAGACAGCAGGGTTTAGAATAATTGAAAACACTGAGGTATGGAAATTTCGGTATATTCGAGCAATTAAATCAGAGGAGGTTGCTCTCTCTCAAATCAAGGTGCAACTGTAGTGCTTCGAGCAGGCTAACAAACCTGCTGGAGCGGACTGTTGGAAGATATCGGTTGTGTTGCAAAGGCTATTTGCAGCCGTTCAGCAGGAACGTTAGACAGATTCTAGTGCGATCGCCTCGCCCGTAGGTTGGGTTGACGGCAGGAAACCCAGCATTGCTTTTCTCTATCAACACTAACCAAAAGCGCGATCCCACCCAAAACACATCGACCCTTATTACTGAACTTCCCCCATACATATATACCACAATAGCTGAAAACCCTTATCCATCAATGGATGCACCCCCTTAACTTATCTTAATGTACCCATGTATTTTGTAACATTTCTTAATGGACAAGAATTCTCTCCCTTTGCTAGAATGATAGCCATGTATATAGAAAAAGTTCCTAACCGTAATTCCCCTCCCGCCGTTCTTCTTCGAGAGTCCTACCGAGAAGGAGAACAAGTCAAAAAAAGAACCCTAGCCAATCTCTCAAAATTACCCGATGATATTATCGACAATCTAAAACTGGCTCTTAAAGGCGCAACACTGTCCATGA
>NZ_JAPZSS010000081.1:0-11714 GCF_027532015.1 Microcystis sp. LE19-131.1A
GAATGGATTGAATTTAGCGCCTATAAAGACCGAAAGAGCCTCCTCGCTTACGTTAAAAAAGTGCTGGACAATTTTGGAGGCGAGTATGTAATTAATTTTGCCTAGGTACTTAACTGATAACTGATAACTGATAACTGATAACTGATAACTGATAATAATATGTTGAAATCAATTTGTATTACTCTTGGAACTCGTCCCGAAGCGATTAAATTAGCTCCCGTTATTCGTGCTTTTCAAGAATCGGAACAGTTTCAAACCCATGTAATTCTGACGGGACAGCATAAAGAAATGGTAGCGCAGGTGATGGAATTATTTGCTTTAAAAGCAGATGAAAATCTCGATATTATGCAAACCCGTCAAACTTTAACTGATATTACTTGCCGTAGTTTACGCGGTTTAGAAACGGTCTTTGAGCGCATAAAACCAGATTTAATTATTGTGCAAGGTGATACTACTACCGCTTTTGCTGCTGCTTTAGCGGCTTTTTATCAACAAATTCCTATCGCCCATGTGGAAGCAGGATTAAGAACTAATGATATCTATAATCCCTATCCCGAAGAAGCTAATCGCCGCCTAATTTCTCAACTGACGACCCTACATTTTGCTCCCACTACTTTAGCCGTAGAAAATTTACAAAAATCTGGGGTGACAGGAAATATTCACCACACCGGTAATACAGTTATTGATGCTTTATTAAGCGTAGCCAAAACCGCCCCAGAATGTCAAATTGCGGGCTTAAATTGGTCAGATTATCGGGTTTTATTAGCCACGGTTCACCGCCGGGAAAATTGGGGCGAACCCTTACAGGATATTATCAAAGGATTGACTTTGTTGTTAGAAAAATATACCGATACAGCCCTATTATTACCCCTCCATCGCAATCCCACCGTCCGAGAACCAATAAAGTCCGCTTTGGGCAATCATCCCAGGGTATTTTTAACTGAACCTCTCGATTATGCCGAGTTAGTGGGGGCGATTCAACGCTGCTATTTATTATTAACTGATTCTGGGGGCATTCAAGAAGAAGCCCCTAGTTTAGGAAAACCGGTTTTAGTATTGCGAGAAACCACGGAAAGACCGGAAGCAGTACAAGCGGGAACAGCGAAATTAATTGGTACTAATCCAGAGCAAATTTTAGCACAAGCGGGAGAATTATTAGGGGATAAAATCGCCTATGATCGTATGGCTAATGCCATTAATCCTTTTGGAGATGGACAAGCATCCCAAAGAATCCTCCAAATCGTCCAAGATTTTTTGGCTTAATTTATGACTACTTGGTTGGGTATCGACCCCGGATTAGCGATTGTCGGTTGGGCTATTCTCCGGGATAATAGTGAGTTAGTGCCGATCTTAGTCGATTACGGCACGATCGAAACTTCTAAAAATCTTTCTACTGCCCAGCGTTTGATCGAAATTGAACGGGATTTAAAGGAGTTAATCGCAGAATATAAACCGGGGGAAATTGCCGTGGAAATGCCCTTTTTTAACCGGCAAATCAAGGCAGCCGGTGGAGTCCTGCAAGCATTGGGAATTATCAATCTAGTTAGCTGTCGCGATGGGGGAATTGAACCGATTTTCCTCCATCAAGCTAGTTGGAAATGTCATCTGGGCCATGGTAGGGCCACTAAAGCTGAGGTGGCCGAACAAATTAAGTATTTATTCGGATTGACAAAAATGCCTATTAATGATGCTGTAGATGCTATAGCGATCGCATACGCTGCTTTCAGTGGCGTTCGCAATCAAATCTCTTGAAGCAATTTGACGAAATTGGCGCAAAAATTTAGCTGACAACTAAAAGCCATCTTTGGATTTAGTATAATGGGGCTTGACAGGTGGTATCAGTTATATCACCATAAGCGAATGCGTAATACCCGTCCTATATCTTGGATTAAAGCGGCACGGAAAGATTTTCAAAAGTTTCCCAAGGAAGCCCAAGAAATTGTACTTGACGCTTTAACTATTGCAGCAGAAGGGGCAAAATCATCCCTAACCAAGCCTTTTAAGGGGATAGGTTCTGGTGTGTTCGAGATTGCTCTACCTTTCAAGGGGGATGCCTATCGAACTATTTATGCTGTCCAGTTAGGTGAGGCTATCTGGGTGATTCATGCCTTCCAGAAAAAATCCCCAAAAGGGATCAAAACACCACAGCAAGAAGTCGAAGTTATCAAAGCACGGCTCAAGCGATTGAAGGAGGAACTCTCATGAGTGAAGAACAATTTGAACTGGTACAAGGTAGCGGGAATGTGTACCGCGATTTTGGCGATGTAGATGCGGACGTGCGACAAGCGAAAGCACTGCTTGCTGCTGAAATTATCAAGGTTCTGGAGAAGGAAGACTTATCAACCCGCGATGCTCAAGTGCGAACTGGAATTAATCACAGTGAATTTGTCCAGATTCGCCGTGCTAATTTGGGACGCTTTACTATTGACCGTTTGATCTCAATTTTGGGTCGTCTCAATCAACAGGTTGAAATTACTATTACGACCCATCCAAGAACCACTGATTCTTCACCAATGGCATCCTAACTGTAATTGAGTGTGGGTCGATGGGAACGACCGCGCCACCAAGCTAGTAGGGTACTAGCGATAAAAATACTCGAATAGGCCCCCGCTACAAAACCAATAATTAAAGCTAGGGCAAAATATTTTAAGGTCGTGCCACCAAAGAGAAAAATCGCCACCAGAGGCAATAAAGTGGTCAGGGTGGTATTAATTGAACGAGTTAGGGTTTGACTCACCGCATTATCGACAATTTCATCCACGGATAATTCGGGGGTATTAGCAAAATTTTCCCGGACGCGATCATAAATTACCACTGTGTCATTAACAGAAAAGCCCACAATTGTCAAGAGGGAAACCAAAAATAAACTATCCACTTCTACCCCCGCAATTAAGCCTAAAACCGCAAAGACCCCTAAAGTGATCAAAACGTCGTGCAGCAGGGCGACAATGGCAAAAAAAGCGTAATCCCGTTGAAAACGGAAGCTGAGATAGACGGCAATGCCAAAAAAGGAAACTAATAAAGCTAAAAACCCCGACCTAAATAATTCTTGACCAATGGTCGGCCCGACGGTATCGATTTGACTGGTTTCGGGGTCAAAGGTGCCAATTTTCTCATTTAAGGTGTCGAGTAATTTTGTTCTCTGTTCTTCTGCCAGGGTTTTCGTCCGGACCGATAAAGTATATTTATCCAACACCTGCACACTACTGTTACCCAATCCCTCCTCGTCTAAAATCCCTTGCACTTCGGCAGTAGTTAAGGGTTTCTCACAGGTATTCTTTTTGGCACAGGCTAATTCTATCTGAATTCTCGTCCCACCAACAAAATCTAAACTCGGTCGTAAAGGCGCTTGAATAGTGAACCAAGAAATCACCATGGCCAAAATACTACCAATCGTCAGCAGGGCCGAGACTGTCCACCAAAAATTACGCTGTTTTGTAACGCTAAATGCCATATTGATTAAGTAAAAAGTAAAAAGGAAAAAGGAATTTGGGGAGTAGGGAGTGGCAATCGGTGGGTTACGGCGAATATGAAATTATTGGTTAACAGCATAACTTGTCGTCGCCTAACCCACCCTACTGATTTGCCGGTAAATTAGGGCAGAAAAGTTGGGGTTTTTGGCGAATGCTGGGGACGTTTAACACGGTGATTAACAGGAGAGTACGACTACAGGTTAAAGCGGTAAACATACTCACAGCTACCCCAATGGCTAAAGTTAAAGCAAAACCCTTGACTAATCCCGAACCCAACCAAAATAAGGCAGCACAGGCGATTAAAGTAGTGACATTACTATCAAGAATACTGGAAAAAGCCCGATAAAATCCCGACTCCACAGCCCGAAATAGAGATTTTCCGGCCCTTAATTCTTCCCGGGTGCGCTCAAAAATCAGTACATTTGCATCAACTGCCATGCCGATACTGAGGATAAATCCAGCAATCCCGGGTAACGTCATGGTGACTCCCACTAAGGCAAAAGCTCCCAGAGAGAGAATAGTATAGATAATCAGGGAAATATCGGCGATAATACCGGGTAAACGGTAATAAACCGCCATGAAGATTAAAACTAACAGTAAACCCACTAAACCTGCGTAGATACTGCGACGGATGCTATCCTGGCCTAAAGTTGCCCCGACGGTGCGAATTTCTTCCACTTTAACGGGGAAAGGTAGAGAACCACCGCGCAATTGAATCGCTAGATCGTTGGCAGTTTCGGCGGTAAAATTACCGGTAATCACGGCCCGGCCTCCTGTAATTCCCGTTTGGGCAAACTGCACATCAACCACAGGGGCGCTAATTAATTCATTATCGAGGAAAATCCCAATACTGCGACCAGTACCAGCGATCGCTTTAGTCAGTTCGGCGAATTTATTGCCCCCTTCCGAATCGAAAGTAATGGCCACTTCCCAGTTAGTGCCTTGGGTGGAACTAATAGTGGCATTTTGCAGATTTTTTCCAGTTAAGTCCACCGATTCAAATAAATTTAAAATTGCCTCTTTAGATTTCTGGAGAGATTGTTCTAGTTCGGCAATTTTAGCGGCATTTTCGGGTTTATTCTCGGCTTTGAGGGCGGCTAATTCCGCTTTTTTTTGTTGAAAAATTGAATATTCAGCCCGAAATTCTCCTTCTGTACCTTGTTTTTGCTGACGAAATTCTAATTGGGCCTGAACATTTAGGTTTCTCTCAGCTTCTTTGGGATTTGTGACCCCGGGTAGTTGCACGATTACCTGATTTTTACTGTCCACAGTCTGCACTAATGATTCAGAAACACCGAGGGCATTAACGCGATTTTCAATCACATTTTGTACGGCTTTTAAATCATTAGGTTGAATGGTTGTCACGGTTTCAGTGGGTTTAACCTGAATGGTTAATTGACTACCCCCGCGCAGGTCTAAACCTAATTGTAGGGGTAACTTAATCAGGATAAAGATCGAGGCAACAACTAGGCCGACGATCAGTAACAATAACCAATTTTGTCTCTGCATAACTTCAGTATCAAAAGGAGAATTTGTTAAATGCGATCGCCGACCATTTTTTGGACAGCTTCGACAATTTGATTAGGTTGAATAATCGTCAATCTTTCTAGATTACCGTTATAAGGTGTGGGGATATCTTGGGAAGATAATCTTAACACGGGGGCATCTAATTCATCGAATAACTGCTCGTTAATTAAAGCAATTAACTCGGAAGCAATTCCTGCCGTTTTCATACATTCTTCCACGATAATCACCCTGTGAGTCTTGCGAATCGAAGCGGCAATCGTCTCCATATCAAAGGGTTTCAGGGAAATTAAATCGATAATTTCTGGATCATAGCCATCTTTTTCTAACTGTTTTAATGCCTGTAAACAGTGATGACGCATCCGCGAATAGGTGAGAATAGTTATATCTTCTCCCTTGCGAACGATTTCCGCTTTATCGAGGGGTAAAAGATACTCGGTATCAGGTAAATTTTCCTTAAGATTATAGAGAAGAACGTGTTCAAAGAAAAGCACGGGGTTATTATCTCTAATCGCCGATTTTAATAAACCTTTGGCGTTGTAAGGAGTGGAACAAGCGACAATTTTTAGGCCGGGTACCGCGTGAAAATAGGCCTCTAAACGTTGGGAATGTTCCGCCCCTAATTGTCTCCCCACACCCCCCGGACCGCGGATAACCATGGGGATTTTAAAATTACCGCCGGAAGTATAACGTAACATCCCGGCATTGTTGGCAATTTGGTTAAAGGCAAGCAGAAGAAAACCCATATTCATGCCTTCAATAATCGGACGCAATCCCGTCATGGCTGCCCCCACTGCCATGCCCGTAAAACTATTTTCAGCGATGGGAGTATCTAAAACCCTTAAATCGCCATATTTTTTGTAGAGATCTTTGGTAACTTTGTAGGAACCGCCGTAATGACCCACATCTTCACCCAAAACAAATACTGTCTGGTCGCGGCCCATTTCCTCATCGATCGCCTGTCGCAAAGCATTAAATAATAGGGTTTCTGCCATATCAAGTCCCCGCTTACAATTCGGTCATCTTATCACTAAACTTATTATCTTACCCCTTTTCTGGTCCGAAGGAAGTGGGAAGTGGGGAGGTGGGGAAGTGGGGAGATGGGGAAGTGGGGAAGAACGTAGGTTGGGTTGAAGCATGAAACCCAACGCCCGATTATGTTACGCTACCGCTAACCCATCCTACAAATAATTGTGCTTCCCTACTGATGAATAAAAACAATTATGACTATAGATAATAGTCTATTCTAGTTCCCGACAATCGGCCGGCAAAGAACTAAGATCAAGATCAAGGAATCCCCTACCGTTAAAGCTGATGAAATTACCCCGTCTTGCCGCTTTAATCATTGGTCTGAGCTTTATTTTCGGATTAATGTTGTGGTTAGTCAACTCTATCTATCGTCTTTACATCCAGATCGCCTTTACCGCTCCCCTACTAGCCAATATTCTGCTTTTACTGATTATCGGACTGCTGGGCTTGCTGATCTACATTCTTTTGTACTACTTTTATCTGCTGCCCCAGCAGCAAAAAAGTCGCCGCGGGTTGCGTTCTTCCTCCCGTCCACCCCTAAAATTACCGGTAGAAAAAACCGAGGCCGCCGGGGAAACCTTAAAAGCTATCCGGCAACAAGTGGAGCAAATTCAAGATAAAGTAACCCAACAGGTTTTTATTAATCGTTCCCAAGAAATTGAGCGAAGTTTAGCCAGAAAAGAAGTTAAAATCATTGTTTTCGGCACGGGATCGGCGGGAAAAACCTCCCTAATTAACGTCCTCATCGGTCAAATGGTGGGCAATGTGGAGGCAACCATGGGAACCACGGAAAAAGGGGAAACCTATAGTTTAAAAATGAAAGGTGTGAATCGGGAAATTCAAATTACCGACACTCCAGGCATTCTTGAAATTGGTGCAGCTGGAGGTCAAAGGGAACAGTTAGCGCGACAATTAGCCACGGAAGCAGATTTACTTTTATTTGTCATCGATAACGATATTCGACAATCGGAATACGGCCCTTTATTGGGTTTAATTGATATTGGTAAACGTTCTCTCTTAGTCTTTAATAAAATCGATCTCTATAGCGACGAAGATCGAGACATTATTTTAAAACAATTACGAGAACGTCTTAAAGGAGTTGTCCTTTCAGCCGATATTATTGCCGTCGCCGCTAATCCCCAACCAGTACAGTTAACTGGTGGACAAATGATCACACCAGAACCAGATATTTTAGCTTTAATTAAACGTTTGGCTTCAGTTTTACGGGCTGAAGGGGAGGATTTAGTGGCAGATAATATCCTCTTACAATCCCAACGATTAGGAGAAGAAGCTAGGAAAATTATTGATCGCCAACGTCGTCGCCAAGCTGATAAAATTATTGATCGCTATCAGTGGATCGGTGCGGGAGTGATTGCGGTGACTCCCTTACCAGTGTTCGATCTGTTAGCAACGGCGGCGGTTAATGCTCAAATGGTTAAGGAAATTGGTCAAGTTTATGGCTGTGAAATTAATAGCGATCGAGGCAAGGAATTGGCTCTATCTTTGGGCAAAACTCTAGTTAGTTTGGGAGTAGTGAAAGGAGCAGTAGAATTATTAGCCAGAATCCTACAGTTAAATTTTACTACCTATATAGTCGGTAAGGCAATTCAAGGGGTCAGTGCCGCCTATTTAACCCGCATTGCCGGCAAAAGTTTTATTGAATATTTCCGTCAGGATCAAGACTGGGGTGACGGTGGTATGACGGAAGTGGTACAAAGACAATTTCAACTCAGTCGCAAGGAAGAATTTATTAAGTCTTTTGTGGCCGATGCGATCGGTAAAGTGGTACAACCTTTTCAGGATGATTGGCAGCAAGAAGAAGTTTTAGAAGCTAGTCGCGAGGATGATTGGTAAAGATCGAACCCGGGAGCAATAGGCAAAATTGTATAGTAATTGTTACAATCGTTTTGGGGTTCCACAAGGGCAAAAAAAAGATGCGACAGCAAGTTATCGACTGGTTAAAAGAAAACGTCAACGAACACCGTCTGCGACATATTCTCGGTGTGGAGACCATGTGTATTGATTTAGCTCGTCATCACGATCTCGATCCCGTCCAAGCAGGGCAAGCTGGGTTGTTACACGATCTGGCTAAATTTTTCAAGCCCAAAAAACTGCTAAAAATGGCAGAATCGGCGGGAATAGAGGTGGATAATATCTGTTTATCCCATCCCCACTTACTCCACGCCGACGTGAGCGCAATTGTCGCCCAAAAAGAATTTAACATTACCGATGAGGAAATTCTCGAAGCGATTCGCAATCATACCCTCGGTAAACCCAATATGAGCGATCTTAGCTGTATAGTCTTTATTGCCGATGCCTTGGAACCCAATCGCGGCGATACACCCGAATTAAACGCCCTACGACAACTCAGCTATCAAAATCTCCATAAAAGCGTTCAACAAACCTGCGATTATTCCCTAAAATATCTTTTAAGTAGCCATTGTCCCATTCATCCCCGCACCGTGCTAACCCGCAACTGGGCGTTACAAATTGTTAAAGAACAACTAACGGAAACTAAAACCATTGATTAACATAATCTCAAGACTCGCTTACAACCACCTCAGCCAAAGGATAACCACAACCTGAATGACCAATCCCACTGGAATTATTACCCCCGTCGCCGAAAATCTCAAGACCGAAAATTTTCTAGAGACAATTGTTACCGCTGCCGAAGACAAGAAAGCAGGGGACATCGCCATCCTGAAAGTCGCCGATATCTGTTATTTAACCGATTATTTTCTGATTATTACTGGCTATTCTACCACCCAAGTGCGAGCGATCGAGGATGCGATCGAAGCTGCTATGGAACTAGAATGGCAACAATCCCCCCGACAAGTGGAAGGAAAAAGCGAAGGTAGCTGGATCCTGATGGATTATGGCGATATCATTGTCCATATCTTTTTACCAAAAGAGCGAGAATTTTATAATTTAGAAGCATTTTGGGGTCATGCTCAACGGATTCCTCTACCTAGCGACCATTTGGAGGAGTAGAATCCATGAAATCCTCCCTTGATTTCTGTCCCGTCCCGGAAGAACAGCAACCGGTTAACGAGTACGAACAGTTAAAAGAATCTTGGTTTTTCCGTTGGGCAACGCTAGATGTAGCCTCTTATACAAAAAAAATTGTCTGGTTATGGTTGTGGACATGGTTAATTGTCGGACCGATTGCCGCCGCTAGTTTTCCCCTTAAAAAAGCCCCTTTTCTCTTCTTCTGTGCGGGGATTTTTGGCTCGACAATTTTGGTAGGATTGGTGTTATTGCGCTTGTATCTAGGCTGGATCTACGTCTATGACCGCTTGCAATCAGAGAAAGTATTTTATGAGGAGTCGGGCTGGTATGATGGCCAAATCTGGACAAAAACCGCCGCTATTTTAACCCGCGATCGTTTAATCGTCTCCTATCAAATCCAGCCCATTCTCCGCCGTTTACAAAAAACCGCCCTGATTTTAGGGGCAATTGTCGCTATCAGTGGTCTTTTCTGGCTATTTTTCACTCACTAACCGCAACCAATCACCAATCTGAATGAATAGGGTAAAACGTTCACCAACCCACCGCTTAGAAATTCATCTCCTCCGGGAAGGTATTATTGAATCGGTCCATCATGTCGAGGCCGCTATTTGCGATGACCGCGGCCGGGTATTATCCACCGCCGGCAGTGCCGAAACTAGCGCCTTTATTCGTTCGGCCCTAAAACCTTTTCAAGCACTGGCTGTCATCAGTACCGGCACCCTCGAACGCTACGATCTCAACGATAAGGATCTAGCCATTATCTGTAGTTCTCACCAAGGCACAGTGGAACACGCCCGTCAAGTCTTTAATATTCTCTGGCGTGCCGATATCGATCCCAATGCCCTGCAATGTCCCCTCCCCGAAGGTAAACGCAGTCGCCTTCAGTACAATTGCTCTGGTAAACACGCCGGGATGTTAGCGGTGTGTCAACAGCGTGGCTGGCCGTTAAATAGCTATCTGCGGCGTTCTAGTCAGATACAGAAGCTAATTTTAAGCAAAATTGCCGAATTATTGGGAATGCCGGGAGATGAATTAATCAGCGCCCACGATGACTGCGGTGCGCCCACCTATTCAATGCAGTTGGGGCAAATGGCCCATCTCTACGCCCAGTTAGCCTCTGGCAACCGTTTAGACTTAGAAAGAATCGTCCGGGCGATGACCTATCATCCCCGCATGGTAGCAGGAGAAGGGGCTTTTGATACGGAATTAATGCAGGTTAGCCAAGGGGAAATCGTCAGTAAAGCCGGGGCTGAAGGGATTCAATGTATTGGGCGCGTCGGTGAAGGTTTAGGATTAGCAATAAAAGCTTTAGATGGTTCCAAACGGGCTAAATATGCCGCCGCTTTGCAAATTCTCAAACAGTTAGGCTGGATTACTCCCAATGTGGCCGAATCTCTCTCGGAAAAATTCCTCAAAATCGGCAGTTATACCCGCTTGGAAGTGGTGGGAGAAATGGCTTTATTATAAGTAGTGGGTTGACCAAGGGTAACACATCAAAAAGTTTTTTTTGGTGTATTAGGGCAGTATTTATATCTTGATTTTTTTCCCTAAAAAACGTTATTACCCATTTACAATCTATAATCGCCATACATAAGGAGAATAATTAACTATGACCGAAAATAGAAACCCGATTCCCGTGGTTGTCAACGGTGCAGCCGGCAAAATGGGACGGGAAGTCATTAAAGCCGTTGCTCGTGCCGACGATATGATCTTAGTGGGTGCAGTGGATCGAAATCCAGCTTTTCGAGGTCAGGATGTGGGGGAAGTGGCCGGTTGTGAACCCCTAGAAGTGCCGATTCTCGACGATTTACAGAGTGTTTTAGTCCTGGCAACTCAGGAAAAAGTGCAGGGGGTGATGGTGGATTTTACCCATCCCGACGGTGTTTATGACAATACCCGCAGTGCGATCGCCTATGGAGTGCGTCCGGTGGTGGGAACTACGGGATTATCGGCGGCACAACTGCAAGATTTAGCCGAATTTGCCGAAAAAGCCAGCACCGGCTGTTTAGTTATCCCCAATTTTTCCATTGGCATGGTTTTACTACAACAGGCTGCCGTGCAAGCATCTCGCTACTTTGATCATGTAGAAATTATCGAACTGCATCACAATCAAAAAGCAGACGCACCCAGTGGCACAGCGATTAAAACCGCCGAATTACTGGCAGAATTGGGTAAAATCTTTAATCCTGCTCAAGTTTCCGAAAAAGAAACCATCCCCGGCGCTAGAGGCGGTTTAACTGCCGAGAACATCCGTATTCATAGCGTGCGTTTACCCGGTTTAATTGCTCACCAAGAAGTCATTTTCGGTTCCCCCGGAGAAATCTATACCCTTCGTCATGATACCAGCGATCGCTCCTGTTATATGCCGGGGGTTCTCCTTTCTATCCGCAAAGTTACTCAGCTGCAATCCCTCGTTTACGGTTTAGAAAAAATCCTCTAAATCGAGATATTTGAGAGGAAGGAGAGGAAAAGGGCAAAGAAGAGAAATCTCGACAAATTGCCCTAAAAATGCTATCTGCTGGCTTTCCTATACCCAAACTTTAGACTTAGAGATTGAACAAGTACCACAAGTCATTGAGGGACAAAATTGAGTGAAAACGGACAGTATTTTCTATCGTCTCTTTGAGACTTTTCCCGAAAGTTTCTTTGATTTGCTCAATCTTCCCCCAGAAACCGTCA
>NZ_JAPZSS010000062.1:0-29540 GCF_027532015.1 Microcystis sp. LE19-131.1A
GAAAAACTTGATTAATAATGTACAGGATTAATTCTACTACAAAATTGGAAGGAGGGGGCAACCATCGATCCCTACCTCCCACACTCCGAGAATGATTATTATTCTTGAGAATGAATAGTTTATTTTTTGGAAGTCCCTTAATAGACTCCTGTATTTTAATCGACCATTTTAATGGTATTACCCAAGCTACAGTTTATCTAAAAGCTCACCGAGATGAAAGTTATATTTCTGTCATTACTAAAGCCGAAGTTCTCATTGGTTTTAATGATGATAATTCCTTTGAAAAAGCAGGAGAGTTATTAAGCCATTTTCCCCTGATAGATTTAGATGTCAACATCACTGATTTAGTCATTCAAATCCGTCGTGAACAAATCAAAAAAAAGGCAACCAAACAGCCTAACAAAAAGGTTATTCAATGGAAATTGCCCGATGCCATTCAAGCAGCGATCGCCCTTTACTATAATCTCAAATTAGTCACTCGTAATACCCAAGATTTTGATCTCAATCAACATCCATTTATTGAGATTCCCTATACCATCTAACAATAAAACTGAAACAGTTATCGGTGATTCAAAAGTATTATAATTGTATTTGTTATCCTAAATCAATAGTTTTTGCGTGTCAGTAGTTATCAATAGTTAGGGTTTGCTGAAAAAGTATGGGCGACGATCCCTAAAACCCTTACCTTGCATACATTTCACATTTATTCAGCAAGCGCTATTTACTTTTAGTCAAAATTAATTAACTTCTAACCCCGGAATGCTTAACTGTTCAGTTTTTGGCTGTGTTTCCCCCAGATAATCCCCCTGCAACATATTAATTAAACAGCCACCAAGATGATAGGCCATATTAACGGGAACCGCGTTACCAATCTGTCGATATTGAGAGGTTAAATTACCGGTAAATTGCCAATCATCGGGAAAGGACTGCACTCGTGCATATTCTCTCACAGTCAAAGGACGAGTTTCTTGGGGATGACATCTTTCTGTTTGGGTTTGTGCCGGACTACAGGTAATAGTTAAAGCCGGTTCATCCCAAGATAATCTTTTAGCATATCCTGTCCGTCCGCCGTGATTTTTGAGACTATTTTTCATATATTCTTTTTGAATATCCATCGGCAAATTCCGCCAATTTCCTCCTGCGGGAACTAAGGACATAATCTCTTTTTTTCTTTCTTTATATTCTACTCCTGGAGAACTTGGACAATTCTCTAAGGCTTTTTTCAGAGAAATAGTATAATTTTTATATTGGGGAAAAATCGGTTTAATATTTAGGTCTTGACGGGTGGCGATAATAATTAATCTTTCTCTTTTTTGGGGAACATCGAGAAATTGGGCTGATAAAACTTGATAAGCAGCATAATAACCGATTTCCTGTAAAGCTTGCAGCATTAATTGCAGAGTTTCTCCTTTTTTATTGCTTAATAATCCTCGAACATTTTCGGCTATAGCGATTTTAGGTTGCACTTCCTGTAAACAACGAGCAAATTCAAAAAATAGGCTTCCTCTCAAATCTTCTAATCCTTTTCCTAACCCAGCATAACTAAAAGGTTGGCAGGGAAACCCTCCAGCTATAACATCTATTTTGTCTCTAAAATCGGAAAATTTAAGCTTTTTTATGTCTTGATTTATAACATTCCATTGCGGTCGATTGAGTCTTAAAGTATTAACACAATCTTGATTAATTTCCACCAGTAATTGCGTTTTTAGTCCCGCATTTTCTAAACCTAAAGCCATACCACCACAGCCAGCAAATAATTCGATAACCGTGTAATTAGTTGGCTCAACAGTTTGTAAAATTCTCAATTCTCCGGGGGATTGGTTATTTTTAAGATTGGTTAATTGCTCGAGATCAAATAACCAATCAACTTGATTTATTTTCTGACCTTTGATTAATTTTTTCTTTTGCCATGTTAGTATTTCTGCGGTAGTTACACCGAGAATATTAGCAGCTTTTTGTAGATTTACCTGAGTCATAACCAATAATTAGTAACCTATCTACCTCTCTATTATACATCAAAGTAGCTAAACTTGATAAAGTTTTTTTTCGATTTTCCTGACTGTCATCTTTAACTTATTCAGGATAGTTTCATAATCTAAGTCCAACATTGACCAAAAAGCTTGCCCTGCTAATAGCTCAATATTATTCTCTTTAGCTTTGGTTTTGCTAATTGTCCAAGAATTGCCCATATCTAAAGCAGCGGCAAAAACTGAGTTAGGATGTATTTTTAATTCATTGATACTCCGATCACTCTGGCTACCAGTAAGAGTATCTTTTTTAGTTTTTAATTGAGTGTATTTGATTATTCCTTGATTAAAAACTACTAAATCCACACCTTTGATTTTAAAATTTAGAATTTTTTCTAGTACAAAAACCTGTGAACTAATAGAAGCAATTTCTTCTAAAGTATGACCTAGACTTTCCGAGATAAGATTGACATATTTATTCGATAAGTACAAGTTTTCACATTGAGCAAACTCAAAAATATTTTTAAATCCTTTCTTCTTTTTGAGAGATATATTTTTAAAATCCTGTTTTTCTTTCAGGATTTTTTCAACTACTTTAGACTGGAACTCATCCAAAGCATCATCGATTTTTTGATCCCTATTGTCTGCAATGTCTGTGTCTGTTGTTCTATTTTCTTGAAAATATTCAAAAATGAAATCATCAATTAGACGACAAATTTGATAAGTATCTACCAAGTCATGAGTAACAAAGGTAGGAATTTTGATCGAAGGTTTCTGTAAATTAATTTCTTCTAGCAATTGGGTCAAGTTATGGCGATAAGAGTATAAATAGCTCATTAGAGTTAGTTGCTGGGTTGGGATTGTTTACTTTTTGCTTAAAACTATTAATTTAAGTGCTGCTGCTGGTCATGTCAACAAATAGTAATTAGACACCAGCTATAACGACATCGAGATAATAGACAACAATAAAGGCTGAACCTTGTTCAGCCTCCAGTATAACTTTTAACTCTTTCCTACTTGCGTCCCGGAACTGTATATTTAAAATTCATCGGGCCAGTATAACCAGAAACCTCCGCTAATTTCTCTAATCTTTGGGTTCCCGAATATTCTTGACCCTTAATAATCCAAGTGGGGAAACCTTTAATTCCGGCATCGCGACAAGCTTGGGGATTACCATTAACCCCTTGGGGATCGCATTCGATATAAACCCCTTCTTTTTTGAGGATTTCTCCCGCTTCCTTACCAAATAACTGTTTTTGATCGTAACAGTGGGGACACCAAAAAGCCCCGTATTCTTTCGCACCAATTGCTTTTAAATGTTGAGCCAGGGCAATTTCTGCCTCTCCCGAAACCGTGGTTACTTCCCAACCGTAGGGGGGGGTAGCCGCTGTCATTGGCCGGGTAATTTCTTCTTTTCCTCCTGTCACGGTGGGGGAATTTACTCCCGTATAAACCGCTAAAGTTCCCACCAAAGTAATCATCGCCACCACAACCATCGGCAGTATAATTTGTCCTAAACCTTCCCATTCGCGACCGATAATTGTGAGAATTAATAAGGTTAAAGCGAACAAAGCCGAAGTAATGCAGTAGGGACACAATTCCTTTAAGTCCGTGGCTAGAATATACATTAAATAACCACTAAATACCGCCATCGCCGTCGCCCCCGCTAACAGCAATAACCAAGTATTATTTTCTAAACTTTTGCGGAGATTTTTCTGAGTTTCCCCATTAATAAATAGAGGACTGAGGGCAAAAACCGCCATGGCAATATAGGCCAAAAAACCGAACAAACTCAAGGGCAGCCCGAAAACCGTAGCGTAGGGACTATTAAGCACACCAGTACAACCAGCCCCATCACTAGCCCCGGCGGTACAGGCCGCGGCCCCTCCCGTCAGTTTGGTAATGGTTAAATAGCCGGTCAGAATCGCTCCCACGATCGAAATGCTCCCAATTAGAGGCCGGGAGTAGCGATGAATCCAAGGTACAGAACGACGACGCATAATATTATTTAGATTAAATTACAGCAGAATTCAGGAGTCAGGAGTCAGGAGAGAAATCTAAATGTACTTTGTTGAAAGGAAAAATTCCCTAACCATATTGTGTTAATTAGGACGTTTTCAATTCCTAAAAACTTAGGATAGCTATCCCCTGAAACTATCCGCCATTCTAGCAAGGGGTTATGTGGACAGAGGCAAAGAAGGGAGAGAATTATTAATTTTTGCCTTTTGATCGTTGATCTGCCGGGCCGTTTCCACAAATTGCGACACCCGGATCGGATCCACCGGTTCAGTAATTTTGCCATGACGCTTGAGGGAACTAGCCACGATCACCCCATCGGCAGCCGGCAGCAACCGCCCGATATTGTCCAAATCAGCCCCGCTGCCGATAAAAACCGGTGTTCCCTTGGCCGCCGCCACTGCCAGTTCCAAATCCTCAAAACTGGGGGGGCTACCGGTAGCCCAACCGGAGAGGATCACCCCGTCTGCCAGTCCCCGTTCGATCGTATCTTGCACTGCCGTGGTCAGATTAGGGGTTCCCAAGGGGCGGGCGTGTTTAACCAAAACATCCGCTAAAATTTTGACCTCAGACCCCAATTCGCGCCGATAACGCAGGAGTTCGTGGGCCTGACCCTCAATAATGCCCTGATCGGTGGCCATAACCCCCGTTAGCACATTAACCCGAATAAATTGGGCATTGACACAGGTAGCGATCGCTAAGGCACTATGGGCATCATTGCGGAGAACATTAAGACCAATCGGTAGGACCACCAGATTTTTAATGCGATCAACAATTAAAGTCATGGCACTAACCACGGCGGGATCCACCTGTTGCTTAGTAAAGGGGGCATCAAAAAAATTCTCGATAATCAAACCATCAACACCACCGGCAGCCAAAGCCGTCGCCTCCTGTTCAGCCCGCTCGATCACCGTCTTGAGACTGCCACCCCAACGGGGGGAAGTGGGCAGGGGGGCGAGATGAACCACGCCAATAATCGGGTTTTTTGTCTTGAAAGTTGCAATTAAGTTCACAGCGTCTACTACTCTTAGCGTCCCCAACCATGCGCCGCTCACCCATTTTAACAGGGTGAAGGCCTACCCACGGTTCCACGGGGGGGAAATTATTTTAACTTAGTGCCAGCATTCGTCCCATCGCACTAAGCGCGATGGGACGGGGCTTTTCAAGGGGCGAAGTAATTCGCCCCACAGTTCCCCTCATCAATGCTGACTTTGTATATAGACAATTCCAAAAAACTATGTTATCATAAACGGGTCTTGACCACTATTCCTTAAGCGATAACCGAGCTTCGGCGGGTCGTGTTGCAAGAAAAAGTGTGGGTCTTAGGAACTAGGACTGCTGCCTGTAGAGGGAAGGTAAGACTTGCTATCTTTCGAGGTAGAAAGCGCATCCCATTGAAGCAGGAAGCTCTCAAATCCGTTGAGAGTAGTTCACAATGTCTTAACATTAAAAGAGAAGTTTAAGATTTGGTTGATACTCGATCGCATGGGCAATAAGCCAACCATCGCTATCTCACACCTAGGCTGTGAGAAAAACCGGATCGACTCCGAGCATATGTTAGGACTGCTGGCCAAGGCCGGCTATCCCGTAGATAATGACGAGGAGTTGGCCGATTACGTTATCGTTAATACCTGTAGTTTCATTCAAGCAGCTAGAGAAGAATCCGTTCGCACCCTCGTGGAACTGGCGGAAGCTAATAAAAAAATTATTATCTCCGGCTGTATGGCCCAACATTTCCAAGATGAACTCCTGACGGAATTGCCGGAAGCCGTGGCCATTGTCGGCACAGGGGATTATCAGAAAATTGTCGAGATCGTCGAACGGGTAGAGACGGGAGAACGAGTCAAAGAAGTCAGCACCGATCCCACTTTTATCGCCGATGAAAATCTGCCCCGTTATCGCACCACTACCGAAGGAGTCGCCTATCTGCGGGTGGCCGAAGGCTGCGATTATCGCTGTGCTTTCTGCATTATTCCCCACCTGCGCGGCGATCAGCGATCGAGATCGATCGAGTCCATTGTGGCCGAAGCGCGACAATTGGCCAGCCAAGGGGTGCAAGAATTAATTCTCATTTCGCAAATAACAACCAATTATGGGTTAGACTTATATGGCGAACCCAAATTAGCGGAACTCTTGCGAGCGCTGGCAGAAGTCGATATACCTTGGATTCGCGTTCACTACGCTTACCCGACCGGGTTAACGCCAAAGGTTATCGAAGCGATCCGAGAGAGCCCGAATGTTTTACCCTATCTAGACTTGCCGCTACAACATTCCCATCCCGACATCCTGCGGGGGATGAACCGTCCCTGGCAAGGACGAGTCAACGATGGCATTATCGAGCGGATCAAGCAAGCTATCCCGAACGCGGTTTTACGAACGACTTTTATCGTCGGTTTCCCCGGAGAAACCGAGGAACATTTCAGCCATCTGCTGGAATTTGTCAAGCGTCATGAGTTCGATCACGTCGGGGTGTTTACCTTCTCCGCCGAAGAAGGTACAGCCGCTTTTGGCCTGCCCAATCCAGTGCCACAGGCAATTATGGACGAACGCCGCGAAAGGTTGATGTTAACTCAGCAACCAATCTCGGAGCGCAAAAATCAAGCTTATATCGGTCAAACTGTCGATGTTCTCATCGAACAGGAAAACCCAGAAACAGGCGAATTAATCGGGCGTTCCGCTCGTTTTTCCCCAGAAGTAGATGGCTTGGTTTATGTGACAGGGGAGGCGATTCTAGGTGCGATCGTACAGGTCCGAATCACTGCGGCCGATACCTACGATCTCTACGGCGAAATAGTCTAATTTTTCCATTTTTCTTATTTAATTCCCACAAAACAATCCCTATGACCACTGGTTTCAACAATTTAGGTTTATCCGATAGCCGTATTCAACACCTAGAAACGCTTGGATTCACCACCCCCACGGAAATTCAAACCAAAGCCATCCCTCTCCTTCTAGAAGGGCATGACATGGTAGGAATGTCACAAACGGGAACCGGCAAAACCGCCGCCTATTCCCTGCCTTTACTGGAACGCATGGACACCAAAAATCCTAACGTTCAAGCTTTAATCCTCACCCCCACCCGGGAATTAGCCCAACAGGTGGCCAGCGCCATCAAAGATTTCTCTGATGATCGTCGTCTCTTTATCCTGACAGTCTGTGGTGGTCAATCCATGGAACGTCAGATCCGCAGTCTGGAAAAAGGTGTCCAGATTGTGGTCGGGACTCCCGGCCGGGTAATCGATCTGCTCGATCGCAAAAAACTCCATCTCGAATCCTTAAACTGGGTAGTCCTCGATGAAGCGGACGAAATGCTCAGTATGGGTTTTATCGATGATGTTAAGAAAATTCTGCAAGCATCCCCCTCCACCCGTCAAACCGCCTGTTTCTCGGCAACTATGCCCCGGGAAATCCGCGATTTAATCGCTAATTTCTTGAAATCTCCCGTTTCTGTGACGGTTTCTCAACCCCAGGCCGCTCCTGCTAAGATTGAGCAGAAAATTTATCTGATCCCTCGCGGTTGGACGAAATTAAAAGTCCTGCAACCCCTGTTAGAGATCGAACCCCTAGAATCGGCGATTATTTTCGTCCGCACCAAGCAAACCGCGGCCGAATTAACCAGCAAACTGCAAGAAGCGGGACAAACGGTGGATGAATACCACGGTAACTTAAGCCAAGTGCAACGGGAACGACTGGTGCAACGTTTCCGCGAGGGCAAAATTAAATTAGTGGTAGCCACGGATATCGCAGCCCGCGGTCTAGATGTGGAAAATCTCAGCCACGTTATTAACTATGATCTGCCGGATAATGCCGAAACCTATATTCACCGCATTGGCCGCACCGGCCGCGCTGGTAAAACAGGAACTGCTATATCCTTAGTAGAACCGATCGATCGGCGTTTGTTGCGTCAGATTGAACAGCGTCTGCGTCAACGTCTGGAATCTAGTCCCATTCCTAGCCGCACCGAAGTAGAAGCAAAACGCCTGGCCAAGCTGCAAAATCAGCTAAAAGAGGCTTTATCGGGGGAACGGATGGCTTCTTTCTTGCCTTTAGTGCGGGATTTAAGTGAAGAATACGATCCCCAAGCGATCGCGGCGGCTGCCCTGCAAATGATCTACGATCAAAATTGTCCCCAGTGGATGAAAACCGATTGGGAAGTTCCCGCAGCGACGAGCAGTAAACCGGTGATTAATAAAACTCCCCGCAGTGGTGGTAGTAAGTACCCCTCTAAGTCGAATAACCGTCCTTCCCTGGACAAAAAAATCGTCTTTCAAGAACGTTAATTTTTAGTTCTTGAATGGATAACTTTAAGAGTTGATAGACCTTTTTGGTTCTATCAACTTTTTTTTGTCAGGTAATTTCCCAGTACATCGTCGAAAGCATTCTACATAATTTTATAGCTAAACTTTTGATAATTGATTCTAATCAAGTATTTGGGCTTTGTTTGACATTTTTGCTGATAATTACCATATAATTGTCTTAAATGAATAAATTTGAACATTTAATATGTCGAGTTCGTCAGAACCTTATCGTGGGAGGGTACAAGCTCAAGGAGACGATATCCAGCAAGAGGGTGGATACAGTTGTTCTTGGGCAAGAAAAAATCCTGTTACTGCTAAAGAAGGATTATCATTTCTTGCTAATATTAAAGGGCAATGCAGCGAATGTCAACGAGAGGAACGGAAACAAGCGTTTAGAAAAGCTGAACGCTTTGTTACAAATGCTAGTGAGCAAGGTGGTGTCACTCCAGAGGCACAACCGCACTCATTTCAGGATTCTAAACGTAAAACTAAAAACGCCCGTGTAGATATTGAAATTCGCAGTGGTCTTACCTTTATCCCTTCGCCCCAAACAGAATGACAACGATGCTTAGAAGAGTACAACAATTTTTAGACTCTGGCGATAGTGATAACGCTAGAGAAGAAATTGATAGAGCTTTCGGCAATCTGAGAAGGGTGGATAGTCATGTTAGAGAGTTTGCAGATCTGTTGGCACTGGGATCGATCAAAGCTTCAGAAATCGGCTTAGGGGTATTGGGACGTAAGCTTCTACAGAATGACAGCGAGATTAACAATGAGGTTGTTTGGTTATTTATTGCGTCAATTTTATCTCGCAATAGTATTCCCCCTGATAGTCCATCTAGAATCAGCCTACTTGTTCTTACCGCTTCTGTCAATAGTTGGGAATTACCAATTTTTGCGCTTCTTGCCCCTGCCCTCGACGCTTTTTTTAAAGTTAGTCTTGCGGACGGAACCCCTTTAATTGCCGAACAAACTTTTGATTTTTTGGCCACTTGGGGAATAATTTATGCGAAAGCACCTCATGTCAAAACGCAGCTTCAAGAACTTCAATCTCTTAGTAATAATCTATTAGAGCAAGTAGATGACTCAGAGTTAAAAACTGAATGGTCAGAGGGAATTAATATATTTTTTAAAGAAGCCAGTACAACCAAATATTCAGATAGTAATGTTTTTTCTGCTGGTGAAGAATTAATTAAAAAAATTTATAATACTCAAAGTTTACAGCGCAATACAGAAGATAAGAATTTGGCAGAGACAAAAGACAAGTTACTCCAATTAGTCACTTCGTCTCTTGCCACTATTGGAACAGTTCTTGATAGTGATGGATTGTCAGTTGCAGTTCGTATTGACAATGATTCTAAAGATAGAAAATCTTGGTCTGTAGTTGCTAGTGTAATTGATAAATTAGAGCGGTTATTTCAAGAAATTGCCGATCTGACTTTTGAGAGAATCAATAAACTTCCCGCTTTTACTCCAGCGCAGGCAATACCTGGTTCTTGGACAATTATACTTCATGTCAATCTCAGTCCTAATCACGCAAATTTACTGGCAAAAACTATCTCTGACCTTTCCTCAGGAAAAATTGATAATGAAAGTGAAAATGACTTAGAAGTTGTTAGTATTTGGCAAGATTGTGTCACAAAAATCAAAGAGGATGATTTGCGAGTAGATATGGCTGTCTCCATTAATTCTTCAGAATTTAATGTCATTAAAACAATTTCTACAGAACATGAATATATATCTAGTTTAACAGGGTTAAAATCACGATCTATCAGGGTTCTTTCTCATGATATTCCACAAGCTGATAGGTTAGAACGAGTTGTTGATTTATCTTCGCTGTTAATTCAATATCCTCATTCTTTGCCAACTGTTCGACAACAGTTTTTGGATAGAAATGATATTACAGAAAGGCAGTTTTCCTACTATAGAAGGGCTGCAGAAATTCTTAATCTGGCTGACGAACGAGTGCAGCCAACTACTGCTTGTTTCATGCTTGATCGTCTGTCAGAAAAATCAAAAAAAAGATTCTTGGCTCACCAATTTATTGCTTCAAAGGTGGGTTTGGCATGGTTTAAGTGGCAAAATGCTCATGATCTCTCCGAAATCAAACCAGAAAGAGCAAGAGAATTTTTACTAGAAGTGTGTCCGTCACTTTCAGAAAGTACTGTTGAAAGACGTGCTAAAACTTTACAATCTTGGTTAAGGTATTTCTTGGGTACCGAAAATGAATAAGCAAAAAATGCAAGCTTTCAGGCATAATCGGTGGAGTGTAGGAAACTCACCCCATCATCAGCCAATTGACTTTTTCAGCAAACCCTATATACTTTTGACTTTTTTATACTGTTCCGTCACGGCGGCATTTAATAGATCATCTTTAAAATCTCTGATTAATTTAATTACTAAATTATAAATACTGATGTATTCTTCATAATCGATAGCCCGCATGGGTTACGCTACCGCTAACCCATCCTACAAATAATTGTGCCTCCCTACTTAACTGCTATAATCTACTTATCAATAGTTAATAATTTCGATGAATCGATCGCAACTTATCCACAGGCAAAGCTGGTTAATTGAATATTTGCCGGGGTTAAGTGGCCAAGATTGCCAAAAATTAAAGGATTGCGGTATCGACACCACCGCACAACTTTTGCAAAAAGTTCGTCCGCAATTGGGTAAGGAAAAATTAGCAGTAAGAATGCAAATTCAGGCTAAATATATTAATAAGTGGGTGGCAATGGCGGAATTAGCCTCGATTCCCTCCGTGGGTTGTCAATACTGCGGTTTGCTGGTTCATGCCGGTATTGCTTCCGTCCCGCAATTGGCACAGGTATCAATTCAGCAATTGCATCGACAGATTCTCCGCTTTCAGGTGGCTAATCTGCAAAGACGCGATTTATGTCCCGATATTGCGGTGATGTTAGCTTGGATTGAACAGGCAAAAATCTTAACCAGAGAGTTAAAATAAGCCCTATCTCCGATAATTTTGGCATAAATTAGCCAAAAGTAGTGCCATTCCATCCCCAAAGATCACCTTTCGCCTCGGCAAATTCTAGATAAATGCGATTTTTCGGTATTCCTAAATAAGCCTCAATTTCTTGACAAAAATCACTACTCATGTTTTTAGTTTGAGCGGCGGAAATAGAACCAACGCTTTTAATCTCCACATAACACACTGGCTCAAAAGTGCCAGCAAAAGTCATTTTTATCCCCGATTCTAAAGCTGTCATCACATAGGATTCGGGTTTTCCCAGATGTTTAGCTAATTTAGCCGAAAGACTCTGCAAAAGTTGATTAACCGTCTCATCATCGAGGGAGGTGACAGAAGTTTGAATTTTAATTAGAGGCATAGGAAAAATCTCAGCAATATTTTTCTATAATATAGCGTTTCCTGTTCGCAAGAGGTACATTATCGATGTTAAAAAGCTTAATCAGCAAAGGTTTAAGTTTGCCAGACAGGTGTGAGAACCGCTATAAGTACCTTTTTTATCCAGAAAAGCGATCGATGATTGTTTTGATAATTTATCTCAATTAGATGACTGTGATCCCTTCTGTTTTTTAGAAAGGGTTGCCACTTCTGAGCAAGCTTTTCCACAAGCAGAACATATCAACGTTGGCGATGGTTGACGCTGGCTAAAACCGAGGAGAACAACCGATCACTATCTAGTCTCTAAAGACAGTTAAGGAGGTACAATTTGGATAGAATCTCAAGCAGGTGAAGGAGCAACTTTTTATTTTACTTGGCATAAAAATCCTCCTAGTTAAACCCCAACTAAGTTGAGAACCGTGGTTTTTCCTCCTCTGTTTTAAGATGAGTTTTGATCCATAAGCGATCAGCTAAAACCAGAGGAGAAGCAGCAATTCAGACTTTAATTGGCGTATTTTTTAGTCAGAATCAGCACAATTATCGGATAGATGTTTTAATTTCTTCCCAAGTAATTATCTGATCGGGATTTCTTTCGTGATCATCAACCTAAAAAGATTTAATTGTGTTCAAAGATTCGGTAACGTGAGCCTTAAAATCTAACATAGAATCAAAAATATGTCTGACGATTCCCTCTTTATCAATGATATAGGTAACTCGTCCGGGGAGGACAAATAAGGTAGCGGGAACACCGAATAATTTCCGCACTCGGTTATCGCTATCACTTAAAAGGGTGAAGGGAAGATTATATTTTTGGGCAAATTGTTGATGAGATTGGGGACTATCGGCACTAATACCAATAACTTCCGCACCTGCATCGGTAAACACTTCGTAACTATCGCGGAAAGCGCAGGATTCTGCGGTACAACCCGGGGTGTCATCTTTGGGATAGAAATAAATGACCAGGGATTTTTTACCTATTAAATCGCTGATATTAACCGTTGTCCCTGTTTGGGAGGGGAGAGAAAAATTAGGAACTCGATCGCCTACTTTTATAGCTGCCATAAGATTAATTAATGAATAGATAATCGTGGATAGGGTGATACTTTACATTCTAACCTTTTTTGGCCTTTTGTTTAGCGCGTTTAGCGGCAGCTTTGGCCGCTTTTTCGGCTTCAATGCGTTTTTGTTCGGCTTTTTGTTTTTCTTCGTCTAGTTTTTCTAGATAATAGTGATAATCTCCCGCATAGACAATTAATTCACCATCCCGAATCTCGACAATTTTGTTAGCTACCTGGGAGATAAAATAACGATCATGGGAAACAATTAAAACCGTGCCTTCATAAACTTTTAAAGCCGATTCTAACATTTCCTTAGCGGGAATATCGAGGTGATTAGTGGGTTCATCGAGAATTAATAAGTTAGCGGGAGCAAGTAACATCTTGGCTAAAGCAAGACGTGCTTTTTCGCCACCACTCAAGGATTCTACTTTTTTTAATACCGTTTCCCCACTGAATAAAAATCGCCCTAAAAGACTGCGAACTTCCACATCTTTCCAATCGGGAACTTCATCATGAATGGTATTTAAAACAGTTTTAGTTAGGTCTAAAGCTTCCGCTTGGTTCTGCTCAAAATAACTAGGAATAACGTTATGTTTACCGATTTTGATCGAGCCTTCTGTGGGAGCTTCTAACCCAACAATTAAGCGTAAAAGCGTCGATTTTCCCGCACCATTGGGGCCTAAAAACGCCACTCGATCGCCTCTTTCTATTTCCAGATTTGCTCCCAAAAAGAGAATTTTATCATCGTAAATGTGAACAAGATTTTTAATCGTTACCACTTCTCGACCACTACGCACTGCTGGAGGAAACTGGAATTTTAAGGTACGCACATCGGCGATTGGTGCTTCAATTTTTTCCACCTTTTCTAATTGTTTTTCCCGGCTTTTTGCTTGGGTGCTACGGGTGGCACTGGCCCGGAACCGATCGACGAAAACTTGCTGTTTTTCTAGTTCTTTTTGTTGACGTTCGTAGGCACTTAACTGAGCGGATTGTTGTTCGTATTTTTGCTGTAGGTAGGCAGAATAATTACCTAAATAAGTGGTAGAAACTCCCCTTTCAGTTTCGACAATTTTGGTACAGAGACGATCGAGAAATTCCCGGTCGTGGGAAACTATGACCATGGGAGTGGTTAAATCCTTGAGGAATTTTTCTAACCATTCAATGGTTTCTAAGTCTAAATGGTTAGTTGGTTCATCGAGGAGTAAAATATCGGGAGTTTGTAGGAGAATTTTGCCTAAACTCATCCGCATTTGCCAACCACCACTAAAGGAACTTACCAAGCGATCGCCGTCATCAATAGTAAAGCCCATTTCCGGTAAAATTTTCTCGATGCGTGCTTCTAATCCGTAACCATCTAATGCCTCAAATTGTCTTTGTAGGCGATCCAATTGATGAATTAAGCGATCTAATTCTTCAGGATCAGCTTTTTCCATCTGCTGGGGAATTTCTATTAGTTGATGGTGGACTTGATTCGCTTCTTTAAACACCGTCCAAAATTCCTCGCGTACCGTCCGACGGGGATCCACTTCAAATTCCTGGGTAAGATAGCCGATATGGAGACTGGTAGGACGGATGATCTCCCCGGCGGTGGGTTCCACTTCCCCCATAATAATCTTCAGTTGGGTGGATTTTCCGGCCCCATTGACTCCCACCAACCCGATGCGATCGCCAGTTTTTACTTCCCAAGTGACATCTTTTAACACTTCTCCCGTCGGGTAAATCTTACTAATTTTCTCTAGTCGTAGCATCGCTGATTTTTCTCCAGTCCTAGGCAGTTGAGGCAGTCCGTCTTTATTGTAACATTTAGTTAAGCTTTATCTAGTCTTGGTCAAGTTTTCTCGATTGAGCCACCTGACAGTATTTTTTATCTGAAAGAGATAATAATGTTTAATCCCTACCCCATAAAAAAAGAAACGGCCAGTTTCATCACCAAAGATGGAATTAGTTTAGCTGCCGATATTTATCGTCCCGATAGTAGGGAATCTTTTCCCATTTTACTAATGCGACAACCCTACGGAAAAACGATTGCTTCTACGGTGGTTTATGCCCATCCTAGCTGGTATGCACGTCAGGGTTATATTGTAGTAATTCAGGATGTGCGGGGACGGGGAAACTCGACGGGAAATTTTAATTTATTTGCCCATGAAATTAGCGACGGATTAGAAACTATTGAATGGGTTTTAACTATTCCTAATAATACGGGTGTGGTGGGAATGTATGGTTTTTCCTATCAGGGAATGACCCAATTATATGCGGCTGCTAATGGTCACGGTTCTTTAAAAACTATTTGCCCAGCGATGATTGCTCACGATTTATATCGAGATTGGGGTTATGAAAATGAAGCATTTAATTTACAATATAATCTCGCTTGGGCAATACAATTAGCTGCGGAAACAGCTAGATTAAAAGGGGACGAAACTGCCTATCAAAAACTCTGGGCAGCTTCCCGAAATTTACCCCTTTTTGATCCTGTTGCGGCCTCTCCCCAAATTTTACAGGATTTAGCCGCCGATTCTTTTTATCACGATTGGATTACTCGTTATCTTCCCGATGACTATTGGCAAAATTTATCACCGCAACAGCTTTTAAAAAATATCGATTTACCGATGTTACATATCGGAGGTTGGTTCGATCCTCATCTCCGGGGAACTTTGAGTTTATACCAAGAAATGCAAGTGCGTTCTATCTATCCCCAACGACTAATTATTGGTCCTTGGACTCATCTACCCTGGGGGAGAAAAGTAGGAGAGATAGATTATGGTCAAGAGGCAATTAGTCCTGTGGATAAAATGCAGCTGCAATGGTTTGATTATTTCTTAAAAGGTCAGGAAACGGAGTTATTTAAAAATCCTCCCCTGTATCTATTTCAAATGGGATCTAATCAATGGCGATATCTAGAGAAGTTTCCTGGAGAAAATCAGCAAATTTATTATCTTGCTAGTCAGGGTTTAGCCAATCTGCGCGAGGATGAGGGGAAATTAAGCGCGATTTTGTTAGAACCTGCGATCGAGGATACCATCGTTCACGATCCTTGGCGACCGGTCCCATCTTTAGGAGGTCATAGCGCCCTACCGGGGGGAATATTCGACCGCACCATGCTAGACTGTCGCAGTGATGTGATTACCTACACTTCTCCCCCCCTAGAGAAGGATTTAACGATTTTGGGTAGTCCCCGTCTGGATTGTTATTGTCAAGCAGACGCGGTTAGTTTCGATATCTGCGCGGTGGTTTCTCAAGTTACCCCCGATGGTCGAGTTTTTAATATCACTCAGGGTTATAAACGGGTAAATAATCCCGAATCATCCCTAAATATGGCCATGCAGGCTACTTTTATCACTATTCCTCAAGGTCATAGCTTGCGTTTGAGTCTCAGTGCCTCTTGCTTTCCTGCACATCCCGTCAATGCGGGGACCGGCAGCTATCCCCACCAGAGTCGAGCGATCGATTTTTCTACTATCACAATTAAGGTTTTTTGTCAAGGAAATTTTCCTGCAAAATTGCTATTACCTTTAGTCGGGGAAAGCTAAACCGCTGCGGGGATCACGAATGTATAAACCTAACACCAGCGAGGAGATAACCGTATCCCAGACGGGGGTGAATTTGTCCGCATCATCGACCCAATAATCCATAGTAATTAAACATTGAACTCCGGAACCAATACCCACGGCAATGCGCGAATAAGCTGGCCGATTTTCTTGGGGATCGATGAATTGAATTTCCACCCAAACAATGCGGACAGTTTGGCGTTTTTCTTGGATAACTTCGCCGATTTCGTGAGGATTGCGGCTATCTTCACGAGCTAACTTTTTGACCATTCCTTTTAGGGGTAATTCTTTCCAATCTCCGGGGGGAAGTAAATTATAGGAAACCTCTAAACGACAATCATCATCGGGGGGTTTTCTATCCAAAAAACGAAAGGAATTATCATCGGGTTCAAAATGCCAATCTTGGGGAACTTCAAAGCGCACTGCACCGCGACCAGCTACAAAAATACTATTACCCGGACTAGATTTCCAGTTATGATCTGGATTTAAATCGAGGGTTTCTTTGATCCATTGCAGATTGTGTTTTTTGGATTTAGCCATAGGTATAATCCTGCGGTAAGAATCGGACTATAGCTATCATTATACAGGCTTTTTCCTGAGAATTAAATAGGGTGCATCTCACTTTTGTAAATCTACTAAGTAAAACGTAGGGTGCGTTACTAACGCACCACCTATCATTAACTAAGTAGCCAGTTACAATCAAAGAACAGGAACTGAATCTCACTTTCGTAAATCTACTAAGTTGGGATTTTTAAAGGGAAACTCTCTTTTAAAATTGGGCGTTACTTCCGATTTTATCACTCAATCCAAGCTTTTGGGGGGTTCTACCCCCCAAACCCCCCGTTGGGGTCGTGGCGCCGCCCCCAAACCCCCCGCGCATTAGTTTTTCGGTGGGATGCTTAGACGCGATTGTTCATATTTTTGTACCAATTTAAGAGTCACTGATAATTGCTGATTGTCGGTATTTCTGCAAATGTTGAGATGCACCCACCAAAACTTCTATCCTCACCCTTAGGATAACTGCTGTATAACTTTTAGAAATTCCACAGCACGGGATTATCATCTAAGAAATCAGTTACCTGTTTACCAATATTATCAATTAATTTTAGGTCTTCTGGGGTTAAATTAATTGTCATTGCTTGAGCGTTATTAACTGCTTGAGCGGCATTTCTTACCCCAGCAATTGCATTAGTTTGAGGTTGCTTAATTAACCAAGCCAGAGATAATTGAGCTAGGGAACAATTATAGCGGTTAGCAATCGGTTCTAATTGAGTTAAAGCCGCTTGTACCCTCTGAAAGTTTTCGCCATGAAAGAGTTTATTTTTAATTCTATGATCCTCGGATGCCAACTGATAACCGTTTCTAAATTTTCCTGTTAATAAACCTTGGGCAAGGGGAGAATAGGCCAGAATAGAAATATTATTGTCTATACAATAGGGCATAATTTCCTTTTCTACCGAGCGCCAAAAGAGAGAATAGGGAGGTTGAATACTCTCAATTCTGCCGTATTGACCAGCTTCTTCCAGTTGAGAGCGGGAGAAATTGGAAACCCCTATAGCGCGAATTTTTCCCTGTGCTTTCAGATAATTAAGAGCGGCCATAGTTTCAGAAATAGGCACTATTTCCGTGTTCCATGAGCCACTAGGCCAATGAATTTGATAAAGATCGATATAATCAGTTTGGAGGTTTTTTAAAGAGCGATCACAAGCGGCGATAACTTCCTCGTATTTGAGGTGATTAGCAAAGACTTTCGTGGCATAAATTACCCGTTCTCGCACATCGGCCAAAGCTTGAGCGACAATCGATTCCGAGTGACCTTCCCCGTAGATTTCGGCTGTATCTATAGTGATAATTCCTGCCTCAAAAGCGGCACGAATAGCCCTAATACTTTCCTCATCTTCAATACCTGCCCACATCTTTTTTCCTGCTTGCCAAGTACCCACGAGAAGGGGAGTAATTTCTATATTAGTCTGACCGAGATAGCGTTTTTGCATAACAGTTTTTTTGATGGGTTAAGTATGCTTAGGGTTTTAGTCGAGTTTAGGGTTTAAAATCTCAGCTAAAGAGGACTAAAGTGACAAGGATAAAAACCTTTACCAGTAGGGGTGTAAAGAACAAACTTAATAAGCCACAAAAAAGACCCAATAAGCAGGTACTGAGGCTAATTATTTCGCCGTGAACATTGTAGCTAATCGACAGAGAGATTAGGGCTAGAGTAAGGAGAAAAATCATAGTTTTCTTTCCTGAGTCTATTGAGCAGAAAAGCCGTGACCGCTCACGACTTTTCGCCGTTTCTATATCTATTATTAGCTCGATTACTGGGCTAATGACATCCGGGTAAAGTAAACTTTTTTAACGTAAAAGATTTAAAAATCCGTTGAAGAGTCCTGTCAGACTGGTAAAGGGACTTAAAACCGTGCCGAGGGTGTCGGTGGCAGAGGCCAGATTGCTACGATGAACCACCACCACATCATTATTGCGGAGAATCGGGTTAGTTTTCTCGTTGATACCCTGGGAAAAATCGATGTTAATTGAGGTTTTGGTGACGGTTCCGTTAGGATTGAGACGAATTAATTCCACTGTGGACTGATTGGCCCGACGCTTATCAAAGTCTCCTGCGGTTAAAATTGCCTGATTGAGGGGGGTATTGGGAGGAACTTCAATTGTTCCCGGTTTTTTCACCTCCCCGACCACTTTCACGTTAATGGTTTTAGGGGCAAAACTGGCCGATGCTAGGGTTTCCGATTCTTTGGCCGAGATTTCAGTAGCGGTAGGGATAATCACCGTATCTCCTTCTTGAAGAAAGATATCGCCGGTTATATCACCTTTTTCGAGCAAACTCCAGAGATCTACAGGAATTTTCTGCTGGGAACCGTCACGAGTATAACGCAGCACTTGCACCTGTCGGATATCGGCGAGAGGTTTGATGCCTCCCGCTTGTTGGATAGCTTGGGTTAGTCGGGCCGGTTTCCTGGTGCCGCCGCGCTCTTGGTCATTATTGTTGTTATTGTTATTGTTGGCAGTGGGGACAATACGATGGGACCCCGGACGATAAACTTCTCCCACCACAGTAACATTAATTTCTCGATCGCTATCTAGTCCAAAATTGGCATCGGCTAATTGATTGACTTCCCCGACGCTAAGGGTCGTTTTAGTGGGAATCACGATGCTATCGCCATCTCTGAGGCTAATATCTTGGGTTTTATCGCCTTTTTGGATTAATTGCCAGAGATTCGCTTGAATTAGCTGTTCTTGTCCCTTGAGGTTGCGTCGGATTTGAACTTGACCAATATCGGCCACCGTAGTCACTCCCCCCGCTTGCCGGATTATTTCGGTCAATAGGGGCGTTTTTTGGCTTTGTTCGGGGTTAATTGTATAAGTACCCGGACGATTGACTTCCCCCGCGATGGCGATTTGCAGAGGCCGGGGGGTGAGAACGCTAACAGTAACCACGGGACGTTTGAGATAGGTGGTGTAACGTTTGGCCAGGGTTTGGCTGGCTTCGGTGACGGTCATTCCCTCCACTTTGACGCTACCAATCAGAGGTAAAGTTAGGGTTCCATCGGCTAAAACAAGGAAATCGCCGCTTAAATCCGCGACTTGGTAGATGGTGACGCGGACTTTATCCCCTTCTCCTAGGGTGTAATCTTTGCTTTCTGCGGGGATAGGCGCAATCGCTTCTTTAGGGGGTGCAGCGCTACTAGGAGGATTAGCTTGGACTGGGCGAGCTTCTAAGGAAGTTAGAGGGGCAATAGTGCCGATAATTAATAGATAACGTAGGGATTTACTGATTAAATCCTGCAATTGGTTGCTATTTAACATGATCAATAGGATTAATTTTATCGTTGACATTGGCGATCAGTGTAGCACAAATAGTCGATCGCCTATGGAAAACCCCTGCAATCTCGCATCTATCGAGAGTTACCGCTAACTGTAAGATAGTTTTAATGATTGCCTGTATGTAAAGGGGTATATTAATTTTATGACAGCTACTAGCACAATTCCCGATTTTTGTCAAGGGATAAAATATTTTGGGACTTCCTTACCCGAATTTGATAAATATGCAGGAAAAGCCGCTATCGCTGAGGGAAAAACCGCTATTATTGCCGCTAATGACCCGAATGCTATCTATCAAACCCTCCTAGCCGCCGATGCTTTGCGTTACCTCACCCTACAAATCACCGCTACCAAAGAATCGGGACACCCCGGCGGTTTTGCCAGCGCTGCCGACGTAATTGCCTCTTTGATGATGTTAGGCCAGAAAAATATCTTCACCGAAGTGGGCCATCATGCCCCCGGTTTTTATAGTAACGTCTTTCTCGATCGCTCTCTCGAAGCCATGGGCATCAGCAACGTCACCCAATTGGGAGAACGTTTTCGGGAAAAACACGGACTTTTAGGGCATCTTTCCGGACAAATCCCCGGACTGCTCGGGCCGGCCGGTCCTTTGGGCCAAGGCCAACATTTCGCCATGGCGGCGGCCAAATTACACCCTAATACCCTTTTCCCTGTGACTATCGGGGATGGTGGTTTAGGAGAACCCTACATCATGAGTAGTTTTGGTCATTTTCACACTGCTTATCCCGAAATTACCAATTTTCTGCCGATTTTAGTCTGGAATGGCTATTCCCAAGAACACCATAGCATGGTGTCCCTGAAAACTAACGCCGAAATGGAAGCCTATTGGCGCGGTAATGGTTTCGAGGAAGTGATTTTAATTAATGCTAAAGACTTCGATGATGCTAATCAAAATGGGGAATATGTAGATAGCACCAAATTCTCTTTTAACCAGCGTCTGGAGTTCATGAAAGCGGTGTTAATAGCCACGGATAAAGCCGCCCAATTAGCCCTAGGTGGTAAACTAACGGTGATCATTATTAAACAACTGAAAGGGGCGGGAGTTCACAAACGGGGAGCGGCTTCCCATAATCTTTATCCGGGAGATTCTCTAGAAAAAGATTATATCGTTGCTGCCTTACAAGAACGCGCTTTACCCCCTGAAGCTTGGGCAATTGTTCGTACCAATTTCGAGCGCTCTGGAGGGGGTCCGGCAGCGGAAACAGTGGTAACGGAAAAAGTCTTCCCGCTGCCGGATTTAGGAACCTTACCGATGACGGAATATACTGTGGGTGGAGATAAAAAAGTGGCCACCACTGCTATGGGGGAATTAGTGGTAGCTGTGGGTAAAGCTGACCCCAATTTTGTTGTCACTAATGCTGATGGTAATGCCGCTTCGGGAATTAATAATATTAACGTCGGTTTAAAGATTATTCACCCCACCAGCGATGATACCTATTTCCAGAGTCCTAAAGGTCAAGTTTATGAGCCTTTAAGCGAGGATGCCTGTGCTGGTTTAGCCGTCGGTTTATCTCTCTTGGGAGCGCGGACTTTATGGTGTTCCTACGAGTCTTTTGCTATCAATGGTTTACCGATTTGGCAGACTGTAACCCAAGCGATGGCCGAGTTACGTCGTCCCACCCCTTCTACTATTACTTTATTCACCGCCGGAGCCTTGGAGCAAGGACGTAATGGTTGGACACACCAACGCCCAGAGATTGAAAATTATTTCGCTGCTATGATGCGAAATGGTAATATTTTCCCTCTCTTTCCCTGCGATGCTAACAGTATTCAAGTCTGCTATGAATGGGCGTTAGGAACTAGCAATAAAGGCATTACAGTCACCGCTAGTAAATCGCCTTTACCAGTGCGAACCAGCTTTGAGCAAACCCGTCAAGCTTTAGAAAAAGGCGGCGTAATTCTCCAGGAATCGGAAGGCAGTAAAAAAGTCGTTTTTGCCGTCATTGGTGATATGACTTTATTACCCGTCTTTGAGTCTGCACAACAGTTAGAAGCAGCAGGAATCGGGGTAAAAATCGTCTCGGTAATTAATCCCCGTCGTCTCTACCGTCCTAGCGATGTGATGAGTGAAACTAGCTCGGAAGCTGATAATAATTTCCTCGATGATGCTGGTTTTGACAGTCTCTTTGCTGGTGATGCTTTAATCGGAGTAACCGGTGGTACAAGCGCCATGTTAGAACCGATTATGTTACGCAGTAATGCGCGTCGGGATGTCTTCGCTTGGAAACGGGGAGAAACCACCGCCAGCGCCGGGGAAATTATGGCCTATAATGGTTTAACTGCCAATGCTTTAACTACCCGTGCTACCCAGTTATTAGGCTAAGTTCCCAGTCAGTTTTTTTGATTATTCCCTACTTTCTTTGATTGGAAAGTAGGGATTTTTTTCTGGTCACTTTTGCCAACGGGGTAAACTTTTAATAATTTTCCATAGGCGAGGATATTGGAGGGATAGATAGCGCTTAATATGGGATTTTAAACTAACTAAATCCTGAGATTCTTTCAGTTCTCTATCTTGATAAAAACGAATTAAATCATCCCGTCTTTTCAGTAAAATTTTAATTTGTTGGTAATCTTCCGAGCTTAAAACTTGATGGGGTTGAATATTTTCTGGCAGCGGGCGCGGGATGTAAAAAGTTGTATGAGATGGTGATAATTCCTCAGCTGGACGTTCTTTAGTATAGAGATAGATAGAAAGAGATTTACGCGATAAATGCCGTTGATTTTCTGGTAAATTAATCTGAGAAAATCCATGCCATGAATGTTCATTAGTTTCAAAAATAAGACAACGATTAAAGATAGGTACAAAAGATTTAATCTTATTTTCTTCTGGTTGACGAGGATTGGAATGTAACTCTAGATTTCCTCCCCAATCTGCTTGCCATTGGGGATTTAAATAGATTAATAAATTCAAGCGGCGATGATACCAGTGACGCTCATCGAGGTTAAAATCAATGTGAGGGTCTAATTCTTGACCGTGTAAATTTTCATGGGTTCCACCCCCATAAAAACTAGGGTCTGGAATTAAATTATCAATACCGGTTAATTGGGAAATTAACTCTAAAAACTCTTGAGCTTGAACGTAGCAGCCAAACTGTTGATAAACACCCTCCAAACCGATTAAATCCTCATTAACCGCCTTCCCGCCAACTTTTCCTAACTCACTAATGGCTTTTTGCGAATTAAAACTGGGAAAATTTTCTAGCAAAATTTGCGCTTGCTCCCTCACTAAAAAATTATCGATGACCAAATGCTTAAACGGTTGCGCTGTCTCAAAATCTTGACGATAGACAGGAGATTTCTCATAAACAAGGGGATTAATAAACATTAGACAGCTTTTTTGTTGGTATGATGAATTGTAGCAATCAAACTGGCAAAATAAAGATTAACTCTCCTATTGACCTCATCGCCTATGGACTGGTGGCACAAACTCAAAGATAATCCTCTCGCTCGTTGGGGAGCAGTTTTACTGTTAATCTTCTATTTAAGCGTAATGGCGGCGGATTTTGTCGCTCCCTACTCTCCCTACTCCTCCCAACCCGGTCAGTCTCTCCTCCCCCCCACCCAAATCTTTTGGCGCTCGCAGTCGGGAAGTAACAAGGGTGAGTGGATTGGCCCCCACGTCTATCCCACTACTCAAAGTGCTATTAATATAGAAACTGGTGAGCGGAAGCTAATTAGAGATTTTAACAAACCCTTGCCGCTGCGTCTCTTGGTTCAGGGTGAAACCTATAATTTCGGTCAAATTCGCCTACCTTTGCCGCCAAAATGGAAGGAAGTAACTTTATTCCCCGGTATTCCTTTTGATATCCATCTGTTCGGGGTCATCGGCGATGGTAGAATCAATATATTGGGAACTGACGAATCGGGACGCGATAGTTTTAGTCGCCTGATTTTCGGAGGCAGAATTAGTTTATTTATCGGTTTGGTCGGGATTTTAATTTCTTTCCCTATTGGTTTATTTGTCGGTGGCATTTCTGGCTATTTTGGCGGTTGGTTAGATGCGATTTTAATGCGTTTTGTGGAAGTTTTAATGACTATCCCCGGCATATATTTACTCGTGGCCCTAGCAGCGGTTTTACCCGCAGGATTAACCAGCACCCAGCGCTTTTTATTAATCGTCCTGATTACTTCTTTTATCAGTTGGTCGGGATTAGCGCGGGTAATTCGCGGTCAAGTTTTATCCCTGAAAGAACAGGAATTTATTCAGGCTGCTAAAGCTATGGGAGCAAAACCTCTTTATATTATTCTGCGTCATGTGCTGCCCCAAACTGCTAGTTATATCATTATTTCCGCTACGTTAGCCGTGCCGGGATTTATCGTGGCCGAATCGGTTTTAAGTTTAATTGGTTTGGGAATTCAACAACCGGATCCTAGTTGGGGAAATATGCTTTCTTTGGCTACCAATGCCTCAATTATTGTTCTACAACCCTGGTTAATTTGGCCACCTGCTTTGTTAATTATTCTCACCGTTTTAGCTTTTAATTTACTCGGTGATGGTTTACGCGATTCTCTAGATCCTCGCAATTTAGAGAGATAATTTAGCCATTATCAGTTATCAGTTATCAGTGAACTGATAACTGATAAGTCTCCCCACTCCCCCACTTCCCATTATGAATAAAATCAGTAAAACCTTTAATAATTTCGCCGATGGTTTAGTGATTTATAGTCAAAGATACGGGAAAATAAGCTGGTTAATATTTTTAATTATCTTTGCTTGTATCATGACGATAACCTTTAATTTTCCCGCACAATCGACCAATCAAACCCAAGAAAAACCCGAAATTCGTGGAGTTTGGTTAACTAATATCGATAGTGAAGTATTATTTAAACCGGAAATCCTAAAAGATGCCCTTGATAGGTTGGCCGATTTAAACTTTAACACCATTTATCCCACGGTCTGGAATTGGGGTTATACACTCTATCCTTCTAGGGTAGCAGAAAAAGTGACAGGACGAGCGATCGATCCCCATGAATCTTTAAAAAATCGCGACTTTTTAAAGGAAATAATTAGCCAAGGTCATCGGAAAAAATTAAGAATTATTCCCTGGTTTGAATTTGGTTTTATGGCTCCTGCGGATTCAGAATTAGCCAAACAACATCCCGATTGGTTAACCCAAAGACAGGATAAAAGTGTGATTTGGTGGGAAGGAAAAGTGCATCAACGGGTGTGGTTAAATCCCTTACATCCGCAAGTACAAAATTTTATTACCGATTTAGTCAGCGAGATTATTACTAACTACGATATAGAAGGAATTCAGTTTGATGACCATTTTGGTTATCCCGCCGATTTTGGCTATGATGAAACCACAATTAAACTCTATCAAAGGGAACATTCGGGAGAATTACCACCGCAAGATTACCAAGATAAAGCATGGATTCAATGGCGGGCCGATAAAATTACTGACTACATGAATAGTTTAGCCCAGACGATTAAAAAGCACCAACCTAGAGCGATTATTTCCCTATCTCCTAATCCCTACACTTTCTCCCTAGAATTTTATCTTTTAGATTGGCAAAAATGGCAACAAAAAAACTTGATTGATGAATTAATAATACAAGTGTATCGAACTAATATGAACGCCTTTGACCTGGAATTATCCCAACCAGAATTACAACAAGCTAGAGAATCTATCCCCGTAGCTATTGGGATTTTATCTGGTTTAAAAGGTCGTCCGATTCCGATGGTTAATATTACTCAACAAGTGGAAAAATCGAGACAAAAAAATTTTGGTGTTTCTTTCTTTTTCTACGAAACTTTATGGAATATCAGCAATGAATCTCCTTCCTATCGACGCAGGATTTTTCGGGAAATACTCCAGTCTGCTAATCCTAGCTAAAATGGCTGACTTTAAGCGAAATTATCGCCCTAACCTGGCTATAGTTTCTTAAGTTTATCTTTAAATTAAGAAAAAGCAGCAGGGAGAAACTAAAATCGCTAGAATGAAAAAAGACTCTCCCTTATCACTTTATCCATGCTGATCAGACATAACCGAAGCTCGATCGCTAAACCTATTTTACTGTTTCTCGGCTGCCTTGTGATCGGGGAGTTGGGGGTGTTAGTGGTGGCCAATAGCCTCTGGTTTACCGAGATGGGTTATTTAAACACTTTCCTGAAGCAATTATCTTGGCAACTGGGATTAGGTTGGGGAAGTGCGATTCTTTCTCTACTTTTTATCTTTACTAATTTACGTTTAGCCCAGCGTTTTCGTTGGCAAAAACCCAAAGAAGATAGTTATCCTCTTAGTCCTCAATCTCCTAGTATTAATTTACTCGGCCTTTTGATTATCACAACGGGAATTGGAGCTTGGATTGGGTCAATGTTATTGTATTACAGTAAACTAGCCCTCAGTCTCTGGACACCAGATTTTAATCTCCCTAACCTTAGTTCTTCCCTAAGTTCTCCTCTGCAAATAGTTTGGATTAGGCAAGTATTAACCGATATTTCCAGTAATCTTTGGCAAGGGGTAATCATTGCTATTTTAGTCTTGGGATTATTAATCAAAACCGAGTATTTTTTGAGAATAATATCTATAGTATTTACTGTAATGCTATCTTTTATTATTGCTGGGCAGTGGGCGAATTTTTTAAAATATTTTTATGGTGTTCCTTTCAATATTAACGATCCTCAATACGGGAATGATTTAGGTTTTTATATCTTTCAATTACCCCTGTGGCAGTTACTAGAATTATGGCTCGGTGGTGTGGGAATATATACTCTTTTTGCTGTTATTTTAACCTATCTTTTTTCGGGTAATAGTCTTTCTCTGGGAACATTTCCGGGGTTTTCCCGTCCGCAACTGCGTCATTTATACGCCCTGTGGAGTGGGTTAATGGGGCTGCTAGTATTACACCATATTATTCAGCGTTACCTGCTACTTTACTCTCCGGAAGGGGTAGTTTATGGTGCGGGTTATATCGATGTTCATGTTGGTCAATTTATTGAAATTATTCTGGGAATTATTGCAGGAATAACCTCTATATGGTTAGGAGAAAAAGCATTATTTGGTAAAAAAGACCGTCGCAAGTTATACAAAAATACTAAGAAAAAGTTGGTATTTTTCCCCTACTTAGTTCCTGTATTTCTCTATTTAATTGTTTGGATAAGTGGCACAATTATCAGTGGACTATTGCAAAGAACTGTCGTACAACCGAATGAATTAGTGAGAGAAAGACCCTATATCGAAAGAAGTATTCAATCCACAAGAGCGGCTTTTTCCTTAGATAGAATTGATGCCCAAGTTTTCGATCCACAGGCCGAATTAAATGCCGAAGTTTTAGAGAGAAACCATCTAACTATCGATAATATTCGTCTTTGGGACACCAAACCACTGCTAGAAACTAACCGACAATTACAGCAAATTCGCTTATATTATAAATTCCCCGATGCTGATATCGATCGCTATCGGGTACGCGTAGGACTGCCTGAAAAAATCGAGGAACGTCAAATATCTGAAAAACAACAGACAATTATTGCCGCTAGAGAATTAGATTATAGTGCGGTTCCCACTTCTGCTAATACTTGGGTGAATAAACATCTCGTTTATACCCACGGTTATGGGTTCACTCTTTCCCCAGTTAATTTAGTGGCTGCCGGGGGTTTACCCTACTATTTTGTCAAAGATATCGGCACAAATAAAGACGAAGGAGCTCTACAAACCTCTAGCGAATTAATTGATTATAGTATTCCCATTGGTAAACCCCGCATTTACTACGGGGAATTAACTAATAATTATGTGATGACTCCCACCACCGCAGAAGAATTGGATTTTCCTAGCGGGGATGGAAATGTCTATAATACCTACGATGGAAAGGGAGGAATCTTAGTGGGGAAGGGGTGGAGACGTTGGCTATTTGCCCTTTATCTGCGGGATTGGCAAATGTTATTTAGCCAAGATTTTACTCCCGAAACTCGCTTATTAATGCGTCGTGATATCCAAAATCGCGTGCAAACTATCGCACCTTTTTTAAATTATGATCGCAACCCCTATTTAGTAGCGGCAGATGTGGGCGATAGTAGTAGTAAATTACATTGGATTATTGATGCTTATACTATCAGCGATCGCTATCCCTATTCTGACCCGGGTAAAGATAAATTTAACTATATTCGCAATTCGGTCAAAGTGGTAGTGGATGCCTATCATGGAACGGTGAATTTCTATGTTGCCGATGAAAATGATCCAATTATTCAGACGTGGAGTAAAATCTTTCCTCATCTCTTTAAATCTTTAGCAGAAATGCCGAAAACTCTCCGCAGTCATATCCGTTATCCTGAAGATTTATTTAGTACCCAAGCGGAAAGATTATTAACCTATCACATGACCGATCCACAGGTATTTTATAATCGGGAGGATCAATGGGAAATTCCCCTAGAAATTTACGGCACGGAACCCCAGGCTGTATCACCCTATTATTTAATCATGAAACTGCCCGATTCCGACAAAGAAGAATTTATTCTCCTCCATCCCTATACTCCCTCTAGTCGGCAAAATTTAATCGCTTGGTTGGCAGCTCGTTCAGATGATAGAGAGTATGGTAAGTTATTGCTCTATCAATTTCCTAAACAAAGGTTAGTGTACGGACCGAATCAAATTGAGGCTTTAATTAACCAAGATCCAGATATTTCTCAACAGATTTCCCTTTGGAATCGGGACGGTTCTAAAGTTTTGCAAGGACACCTATTAATTATTCCCATTGAACAATCGCTGCTTTATGTAGAACCTTTGTATCTAGTGGCAGACCAAAATAGTGTCCCGACAATCGCTAGAGTAACAGTTGCTTATCAAAATAAAATTGTCATGGAACCAACCTTGAAGGAAGCTTTAGAAAAGCTATTCTCAGGCCATCAGAGTTAAATTGCCGCTAATTTGGCCACAAATTAGCAAGAAAGCTGAAATATCCCCGAATTTGCCCAGAAAATTGCCTGCTCTGGTTAATCAGCCAATTTTAAAATCCAGTATCATCAAAGGATTGAGTTATGCTTTTAATTGGAAAAGTGGGCAATTAATTCTGTGCGAGATGAATTAATTATTAAAGGGGTAAACTCCTCCACTGGTAATAATAAAATGCGATCAATGATCAGGGACAAATCTGGGTCTAAATTACCAAAACGAGCTTTCAATAAATTTTCTATCACCAGACGTTCTCCCTGTTGAAGACCCTGTTGAAGACCCTGTTGAAGACCCTGTTGAAGACCCTGTTGAAGACCCTGTTGAAGACCCTGTTGAAGACCCTGTTGAAGACCCTGCTGAAGACCCTGTTGAAGACCCTGTTGAAGACCCTGTTGAAGACCTTGTTGAAGACCTTGTTGACGGCCAGCATCCAGTTCTTCCTGAAGACGGGAAGTGTATAAAGGTGATAATCTCATAATTAACTCTCTGTCCTCCTGTTCAAGCTCTTGATCGTTAGTTAAAGAAGTTCTCAAGTTTAATAAT